>CANHGF010000168.1 GCA_947460065.1 Comamonadaceae bacterium | reverse complement strand
TTGAGCAGGCGGTTGGAGTAGTTGAAGTAGGCGCAGACCTGGTTGACCTCCAGGATCTCGCCGTCATTGCAGCCGGCGGCGTGCAAAGCTTCAATGTCGCTCTTGACCATCTGCGCCACGTCGGTGGTGAGCTTGCCGGCATAGCGCAAGAGCTCCAACTCCTTACCGGTGAATACCCGCTCAGGCGCGCGATCGAGCAGGGCCAGGCGCACCGCTTCGGCCCGAGCCGGGTCGGCCATCAGGCGCCGCGCATTGGCAAAGTGGTGGCTCAGGCTGTAGTCGCAGCGGTTGAGCATGCTCACATAAGAAGCCACCACCTCCAGAAACCAAAAGGGCAGTGTGTTGTCAGGGCTGTGCAGCACACTGCGGTAAAGCGCGACATGGCCCTCCATGGTGTGGGGGCGCAGGCTGTGCGCTTTCATCACGTTGTCGACCGTGCCGTGCGGCGTCTTGACCTTTTCATAGGCGGCCACCAGCGGGCCTTGGGCCTCTTCCAGCGGGATCATGTGTATCCAGGCAGACATCAGGACTTCTCCAAAAATTCAGGGCAACGGGCGCACCCGAGGCGTGCGCGCAAACAGGCGCATGACCATGGGTTCGAACTCGGACAGCGGGGCGCACTCATAGTGGGGATCGATGGCCGTCTGGTCGTAGCGATCGACAAAGGTGGCAGCCCACTCGAAGTGGGGATGACCGCGCCAGCGCTCGCGCTCGCTAGGGTTGGCCACCGGGTGATGGGGCGAATGCGCGTCCTGGAAAAAAGCATGGCGCTGCAGCATCCAGTGGTTGCGCTCGGAGACATAGCAGCCGAGCAGGGCAGCGGCGAACTCGCCATGGCTGTCGGGGCAGGCGATGAAGCCCACATCGTGGAGCAGGCAGACCACGATGTCTTCCTCGTCCAGGCCATCGCGCAGGGCCAGGGTGGCCGATTGCAGGCAATGCCGGTAGTTGTTGACGCGGTAGCCAAAGGTGGCGTCTTGCTCGGAGTCGGCCAGCATGCGCAGCACCTGCCGGGCCTGCTGCTCGCGGTAGTAAACCTGGCGCTGTGACAGCAGGGTTTGCCAGTCGGCCCGGCTGAACTCTTCCAGGCTGCTTTTGTTGACGTAGTGCCAATCGGCTTGCATCAAAGGGCTGAGCTTGTCGGTCATGCTTGAACTCAGGAGGATGGGCTGGCCATTTGTAGCCAGGATTCGGTGGCTTGTCGCCAGGGGCTTAGAGCGGCTTGCGCCGATGCGTCTTCGAGCATAGCCTCGGTCCAGGGTGCCAGGGCCGGTGGCAAACTCAGGCGCAGGCCCAAAACCTCCAGCAGCCGGTGTGCCAGCGGCAGGCTAACCGCAAAGCCGCAATCGGCCAGGCTGGGCGCAGGCCCCGCCATATAGGGGCCTGGTCGCACCGCCTCGCCCAGGCGCTCGAGTTTGTCCTGCAGCGCGGCCAGCAAGGCGGGCAATTGCGGCCTGAGCTCGCTTTGGCGCAGCAGCGGGAAGAGGGCGCGCACCCGGGGCTCCACATGCAGGTCATGTAGGCGGGCCAGCATGCGGACCTGTGCGCGATGCTGCGCATCCTCGGGCAGCAGGCGGCGCTGCGGGAAGACTTCCTCCAGGTATTCCAGGATGGCCTCGGACTCGGAGAGAAAAAAGCCCTCGTGCTCGATGGCCGGAATCGTGCCCATGGGCACCTTCTGCCGCCACGCTTGTGAGCGGTAGCCGCCCTCAGGCGCACGCTCTTCATAAGCAATGCCACGCCAGTGCAGGGCCAGCCGCAGCTTGGCGGTATAGGTTGACACCGGCAGGCCGTAGAGGATGATCATGAGAAGAACTCGGCGATGTCCTGCTGGGCGTCGGCAATCGCCGCCTCCATCAGCGCCCGTCCGTCTTCGATGCGGGCCAGGGCCGAATGTGAGCCCACCCGACCGTCCGGAAACTGCGCCCTGTGGCTGGCGCTGTCGAGGTGGTTGTCGCCGCCGTGCAGGCGGGCAAAGCCTTCGGGCAGGGCCAGTGGTGGTTGGCTGACCTGTGCCTGAGCCTCGGCGTCATGGGGATAGTCGGGCCCGAGCACGGCCATGGCCATGGCCAGCTCGCTGGGCGTGGCATGCATGCCCTCCCAGCTGCCGTAGAGCGATTTGCGCATCTGGTCGGCGCGGGGGTAGTCCCACCAGGAACGCAGGCGGCATTGGGGTACTGTCGTGCTGCGCCGGCCCAAGCTCCACTGGGCATAAAAATCCTGGCAGGCGGCGTTGACCGCAGCAATGTTAGCGCCGTGCGCGTTGAGAAAGTAAAAGCGCTCGAAGCCCTGGACCGCCAGCGAATCGAGCACATCGCCGACCACCGCCATCAGGGTGCTGGCCCGCAAGGCCACCGTACCGGGAAAGCCCAGGTTGAACTGGGCCGGGCCCAGGTTCAGGGTGGGGGCCACCAGCCAGTCACCCCGCTCGGCAGCGCCCTGCGCAATGGCCTGTGCCAGCAGGGCGTCGGTGCCGATCGGGCCGATCGGGCCATGCTGCTCGGTCGAGCCTGTGGGAATGATGATGCCTCGGCAGCGCTGCAGATACTGCAGCACCTGCGGCCAGCGGGTGTGGGTCAGTCGCATGGTCTTCAATGATAATCGCCCGCACACATTCCAATTGAGGTGTTTTCCATGAGTGATTCGGCCGCGCCGGCGGATTCTTTGATCCGGATGCAGTCCGTGAGCAAGTCCTTTGGCGATTTCAAGGCGCTCGACCGGGTCGACCTGTCCGTGGCCAGTGGCGAGAAGATCGTGATCTGCGGGCCCTCGGGCTCGGGCAAGTCCACCTTGATCCGCTGCCTCAGCCAGCTCGAAGCCCATGACGAAGGTCAAATCTGGATCGATGGAATATCCGTGGGCTCCGAGGCCTCGCGCGACGCCCAGGCGCGCAGCGAGATCGGCATGGTGTTCCAGCAGTTCAACCTGTTTCCCCACCTGTCGGTCATAGACAACCTCATGCTCGCGCCGATGCGGGTGCGCGGCCTGGCCCGCGAACAGGCGCGCGAGCTGGCCATGCAGTATCTGGAGCGGGTGGACATTGCCGAGCAGGCCGACAAATTCCCGGGCCAGCTTTCGGGCGGCCAGCAGCAGCGGGTGGCGATTGCCCGCTCGCTGTGCATGCGTCCGCGCATCATGCTGTTTGACGAGCCCACCTCAGCCTTGGATCCCGAGATGATCCAGGAGGTGCTCGGCGTCATGGAAGGCCTGGCCCGCGAAGGCATGACCATGCTGTGCGTGACCCATGAAATGGGTTTCGCCCGCCGGGTGGCCGACCGGGTGGTGTTCATGGACCAAGGCAAGGTGGTCGAGGAGGCGCCGCCCCAGACCTTCTTCAGTGCCCCGCGCAGCGAGCGCTGCCGCAGCTTTCTCGATCGCATCTTGCACCACTGAGCGCGGCAGTGCTTCGACGCCTGCCGGCATGAGCTTGTGGGGGGTGAACCCTCGGTGCCTTGGGCTTGCAGAAGGACGGCAGCGCTCAATCGAGCACCTTATCGCCGCGAGGGCGCGGCTCCCACACTCCTATGAGGCCTGCTGTGACTTTATGGGAGATGTGCCCCTGGCGCGATGGCGCTGATGAACAGCTCCCGCTAGCTGATCGCCCGCCCCAACGCGGCGAGGGCGCAGGACCCATGGCCTGAGCTCCGCTATGCAGGTCGCTCCCGCACCATGCCAAAATCGGTAGCTTATGTTCCTCACCATCCCCACCATCATGACCTGGACGCGCATCGTCGCGATTCCTTTGATCGTGGGGGTGTTTTATCTGGATCTGCCCGAGCCCAGCCGCAATTTGATCGCTTCCGTGATGTTCGTGGCCTTCGCCATGACCGACTGGCTCGACGGTTATTTGGCCCGAAAACTGGGGCAAACCTCGGCTTTTGGTGCCTTTCTCGACCCGGTGGCCGACAAATTTCTGGTCTGCGCCTGCTTGCTGGTGCTGGTCGATCTGCAGCGTGCCGATGTGTTCGTGGCTCTGATCATCATCGGCCGTGAAATCGCCATTTCCGCCTTGCGCGAATGGATGGCCACCATAGGGGCCAACCGCAGCGTGGCGGTACACCGCATCGGCAAGATCAAGACCGGCGTGCAGATGGTGGCCATCGCCTTTTTGCTCTTCAACGGTCCCTTTCTGGGTCTGCTCGATACCCATTGGTGGGGCACGGTGCTGATCTGGGTATCGGCCGTACTGACCGTCTGGTCCATGGTCTATTACCTCAAGAAGGCCATTCCTGAGATACGTGCCCGCTCCCGATGAGGGTCGAAGCTGCTGATTCGGCCTGGGTGCGCGCCATGCCCCTGGTGTTCGTGCTGATCTGGAGCACCGGCTTTATCGTGGCCAAGTACGGCCTGCCGCATGCGCCGCCGCTGGGCTTTCTTGCTTGGCGCTATGTGTTTTCCATCGCTTGTTTTTTGCTGTGGATCGTGCTGTCGGGTGCGCGCTGGCCCAGCGAGCCCCGGCAGTGGTGGCATCTGGCGGTGGCCGGGGTGCTGATGCATGCGGGTTATTTAGGCGGGGTGTGGTTCGCGGTCGAGCACGGCATGGGCTCGGGCCTGGCGGCCCTGATCGTGGGGCTGCAGCCGGTGCTGACTGCCGTCTGGGTGTCGCGCATGGACGGCGGTCAGGTCAGCCGCCTGCAGTGGCTGGGCCTGATGCTGGGCCTTTTGGGGCTGGTGCTGGTGATCTGGCGCAAGCTCCAAGCCGGCATCGAGGTCTCGGGCCTGACCCTGTCGGCCACGGTCTTTGCCTTGCTGGCCATTACCGCCGGCACGCTTTATCAGAAGCGTTATTTGCGCGCCACCGATGTGCGCACCGCCAATGCCATACAACTGGGCGCAGCCCTGATCGTGACCTTGCCGCTGACCTTTCTGGAGACCGAGGCGATTGTTTGGAATGTGCATTTCATCGGCGCCATGGCCTGGGCGGTGCTGGGCCTGACGCTGGGCGGCAGCTCGCTGCTGTATTTGCTCATACAGCGCGGCGCTGCCACCACGGTCACCAGCCTGTTTTACCTGGTGCCGCCGACCACCGCGCTCATGGCTTGGCTGCTGTTCGATGAGTTGATCACCGCCACCACCTTGCTCGGCACTGCGATGACCGCCCTCGGCGTCGCCCTGGTGGTACGCCAACCCCGGCCGGCTGCGGTTTGAGTTTTCGTTGTTTTGTTTCTGTCTGGAGGAATTTCTTGTGACCGCCAAAAAACGCATTGCAGTGATCGCCGGTGACGGCATAGGCAAAGAAGTGATGCCCGAGGGCCTGCGTGTACTCGATGCCGCCGCGCGCAAATTCGGCATCGATTTGCAGTTCGACCACTTCGATTTTTCAAGCTGGGACTATTTTGAAAAGCATGGCCAGATGCTGCCTGACAACTGGAAGGAGCAGATCGGCGGCCATGACGCGATCTACTTCGGCGCGGTGGGCTGGCCCGAGAAAATCCCCGACCATGTCTCCCTCTGGGGCTCGCTGCTGCTGTTTCGGCGCGAGTTCGACCAGTACATCAACCTGCGGCCGGCGCGGCTCATGCCCGGCATCATTGCGCCGGTGGTGCGCAAGGACGGCAGCCGCCGCGAGCCCGGCGAGATTGATTTCTACATCGTCAGGGAAAATACCGAGGGCGAATACTCCAGCATAGGCGGGCGAGCCTTTCCCGGCACCGAACGTGAGTTTGTGGTGCAGGAGTCGGTCTTTACACGCACCGGCACCGACCGGGTGCTCAAGTTTGCTTTTGAACTGGCGCAGTCGCGGCCCAAGAAACACCTGACCAGCGCGACCAAGTCCAACGGTCTGTCGATTTCGATGCCTTATTGGGACGAGCGGGTGGCTGAAATGGCCAAGGCCTATCCGCAGGTCAGGCTGGATAAATTCCATATCGACATCCTGACAGCGCACTTTGTGCAACGGCCCGACTTTTTTGACGTGGTGGTGGCCAGCAACCTGTTTGGCGACATCCTCAGCGACCTGGGCCCGGCCTGCACCGGCACCATAGGCATAGCCCCCAGTGCCAACCTCGACCCCGAGCGGCGCTTTCCCTCGCTGTTTGAGCCGGTGCACGGATCGGCCCCCGACATTGCCGGCCGCAATAACGATGCT
>CANHGF010000167.1 GCA_947460065.1 Comamonadaceae bacterium | reverse complement strand
CATAGGCTTGCCGACTCTCGGGCGCGTCGATGCCGGCCAGACGAATCTTGTGACGCTGCCGATCAGCGTCGAGCACCGTGACCGTGTCGCCGTCGGCCACAGCGATAACCTGACCCTTGAGGTCTTCGGCCCAGGCCGAAGGCCCCAGACCGACCAGCGCCCCTGAAAGCAGCAGCGACCCGAGCGCCCGCCTTGCCAAACCCGGCGCCGCCCAGGCTAGGGGCGCTGACAAACTGCTAAATGTTGCTGATGGTGAAGGTGACACGCTGACGACGGCGCAAGCTCCGCCGATAGTCTATGAATGTCACAAATAGTATCTAAATTGCAAAAATCGCACAAGTACAAGTACAGCCCTGACCCATACCAGGCCTGCGGACACTGGCTGGTGCCTCAAGAGATCAAAGGGGCCTGTTCGGCCCGCTTGTCAGGCCAGCGCCCAGCTGGCCAGCGCCGCATACAAAGGAATACCCAGCAAGATGTTGAAGGGGAAGGTGAGCCCCAGGGACAGTCCAAAGTACAGCGAGGGATTGGCCTGCGGTATGGCATGGCGCAGCACCGCTGGCACTGCAATATACGAGGCGCTGGCTGCCAGCACCATCAGCAAGATGGTATCGCCCAAGGGCAGGCCCACCGCAAACGCCAGGCCCAGTGCCAACAGCGCATGCAGCAGGGGTGCCAGCACCGCATAGGCCAGCAGCCAGGGCGACTGACCCCGCACCTTGGGCAGGTTGCGCGCCGTCAGCAAGCCCATATCGAGCAGGAAAAACGCCAGCATGCCCTTGAACAGGTCTCCGGAAAACGGTTGCATCGCCGCCCGCCCGGATTCACCCGTCAGCAAGCCCACCAGCATGGAGCCCAGCAGCAACAGCTGTGCCCCGTCGGTGAAAGACTCATGCAGGACCTTGCGCATGGACAACCCGGACCCCGCTGGCGCGGCCAGGACCGCTGCGCCAGCCGCAAGCGCTGGCTCGCGCTGCCTGAACGTATTGGCAAAGAGCACCGCCAAGATGATGGCCGGAGACTCCATCAGCGCCATGGCCGCGGCCATATGCCCGCCATAGGGCAGCCCCCGCGTCTCCAGAAACTGCACGGCGGTGACGAAGGTCACCGCGCTGACTGAGCCATAGGTGGCCGCCAGGGCCGCAGCGTCGTAAGGCCCGACCAGACGCCGCAGAAACTGCAAGGCCAGCACTGGCACCACCACGGCCAGGGTCAGGGCGCAGGCCAGCCCGCTGGCCACCTGTACCGTCAGGCCCGACTGCGCCAGGGCAAAACCGCCCTTCAGGCCCAGCGCCATCAGCAGATACAGGGAGAGAAAACGCGAGATCGGCGCTGGAATTTCAAGATTGGATTTGATGGCGCCAGCCAGGGCCCCAAGGGCAAAAAACAAAATGGCCGGATCGAGCAGATTATTCATGAGGGTTCCTTGGGCCGCGATGCTAGCCAGCGCAGGCTCGCTTGTAAAATTGATAATTAAGCCATTTGACATATCAAAATATCTATGAACGTCAGCTTTCGCCAGATGCGTCTATTCCTGGCCTTGGCCGAGACCGGCTCGGTCACAGCGGCCGCCCGCTGGATGCACGTCACCCAGCCAACCGCCTCGATGCAGCTGCGCGAAATCAGCGAGGCGGTCGGACTGCCGCTGTATGAGTTGATTTCCCGCCGCGTCCATCTGACCGATGCTGGACGGGAGCTTGCCCGCACCGCGCGCGCCATGGTCAGCGAGTGGGACAGCTTCAGCCAGAAGGTGGACGCGCTGCAGGGACTGACACGCGGCCAGCTCAGATTGGCGGTGGTGAGCACCGCACAGTACTTCATCCCCAGGCTGCTGGGCAGCTTTTGCGCGGCCCATCCCAACATTGATGTGGCGCTGCAGGTCCTCAACCGCGACGGGGTGCTGGGCCGCATGCGTGAGAACCAGGACGATCTCTACATCATGTCCAGACCGCCGTCAGACATCGAGCTCGAGGACCGAGTGTTCATGTCCAACCCCCTGAAAGTCATCGCGCCACTCAAACACAATCTGGCCACGCGCAAGGACATTGCCTTGCACGAGTTGCGTGAGGAACGTTTCATCCTGCGCGAGCAAGGATCGGGTACCCGTATGGCCACCGACAGCCATTTCGAGTCGGCCCGGTTCACGCCCACCGTCAGGCTTGAGCTGGGCAGCAACGAGGCAATCCGCGAGGCGGTGGCCGCCGGCCTGGGCTTGTCAGTGCTGTCCGCCCATGCCCTGGGCCAGCAGCCCAAGCAGCACGGCGTGACCGTGCTCAGGGTCGGGGGCTTCCCGCTGCCCTCGCAATGGCATATCGTCTGGCCCAAGGGGAAAAGGTTGTCGCCGGTGGCCCAGGAATTTGGCCAGTACCTGGAAAAGGCGTCCAGGCGCCAGGCGTGAAGACTGCCCTTGGCTGATGGCGCGGCTGGCTGGAATCGAACCAGCGACCCTTGGCGTCGGAGGCCAATACTCTATCCACTGAGCTACAGCCGCATGCTGTATCGTGCACAACCACAAAATTGGAGCGCCCGGTGAAAGCCGATTCTACCAGCGGGGCTTCAGTACAGGGCTGCCCCGGGCAGAGGCAAGAGACGGGCTGTCTATAATGACGGGTTGCCGCGCCCAGGGCGAAGGCCAATGACAGACCTGATTTTTTGAGGACGCCATGAGCGCTAACGATCAACACACGGATCACGAAGAAGGCCACACCGGCCCCGTCAAAACCCCTGGTCAGCTGCTGCTGACGGTTTTCTACTCCTTCGTGGTGCCTGTCTTCGGCATCATTGCGCTGGTTTACTTTGTCGTTTCTGCGCCCAAACCGAGCGCCGGAGCTGACAACTCGGAAAAGGCTGTGGCCGAGCGGGTCCGCAAGGTCGGCGCGGTGGAAATTCGCGACGCCAACCGTCCGCTCAAGAGCGGAGAAGAGGTCTACAACGCACAGTGCGCCGCCTGCCACAACGCGGGCGCTGCGGGCGCCCCGAAAATTGGCGATGTGGCCGCCTGGGCCCCCCGCCTGAAGACCGGCTTTGAGGCACTGTGGAACTCCTCGCTCAAGGGCAAGGGCGCCATGGGCGCACAAGGGGGCGGCGACTTCAGCGATGTAGAAATCGGCCGCGCGGTGGTTTACCTGACCGGCAAGGCCGGGGGCAAATTCGCCGAGCCAGCGGCTCCAGCAGCTACGGAAACCGCGGCCGCCAAATAAGGCTGGCCCGCAAAAAACAAAAGCCGGTCACTGACCGGCTTTTTTTATGGCCGTGGCTCGGTCCGGGCCGGCCGCTCGGCCGCCGGGCCACGCACAAAGCAAAAGCGCCTGGGCACCTCGCGCGCCGAGAGTTCCTGCGGCTGCACCGGCCCTGCTCCACCGGCCCTGCTCCACCGCCTCGCCTGCCAGCACCATGTCTTGCGTGTGGACCAGGCCAAAGCCCCGTACGGTTTGCAAGTAAAGGCGGCCCAATTCGTCAAGCCAGTAAAATTTGAAGTGGGCCGCGCAGGCAGCCCCGCTTGGGTCCCCAGTGATTTGTCCTTGCCGGACCCCAACAAAAAAGGGCAGATGCCGCATGGCATCCACCCCTTTTGACTGAACTGGCGCTAACGCTTGAACAAGGCCTTGTGAGCCTTATCCGGCAGCGCCAAGGCTGCGGTCTTTAGAACGAGGCAATCACCCCACCCAAGCTCAAGACCATGCCGCCATCGGGCTTCAACTTCATGGCGCTGGTGCCTGGCAAGCCCACAGAAATACCCGCATCATAGGCCGGATTCGTGACCATGATTTTCAGGTCATTGATGGCCTGGTTGATTTTTTCCAACACCCAGTTAGGACCTTGCGATGGGTTTTTGAGTGCGGCAAGCAACTTGTTGCGCTCGTTCTGGTCCAGGAACATGTACACGGAATCGGGCGTGGTAAAACCAACCGAGCCGCCACCAGACCAGCTGCCGTAAGCCGTTTCAACGGCAGGGGTAGACACGGCGATGCTCAGCGTGGCCAAAGGCAGTTTGCTGGTGCTCAGCGCACCGGCAACCCACGTCACGTCCATAGAGACTTCAGGAACCGGGCGGACAGCCGTGGTGGCTTCGGTATTGATGGTGTAGCCCGCCACAAACACTGGCTTACCGCTGACCAAGTAAGTGCTTTGCACCAGGTTGAAGGAGACCGAACCACCCACTGGAATGCCATTGGCCGTGAGCGTAGGAGTCGATATGGTCAACGCAACGCCCACGCCTGAGGGATAAGGCCTGGGGCAGACTGCGCACCCATTGGAGACGTCGCCAAAGAGGTCTGTAAACGCGGCCCGGTAGTCAGCCATCTGTCCGTCGCTGGGACGATTTCCCAGCATCACAGTGCGCAAAACGCTCCAGATCGCGCCAATGTCATTGCTGTCAAGTCGGGCAAAGTTGGCTCCCATAGCGCGGCGATAAGCATCGAAGCTTTTGACCTCGTTGATCGCAGGCCCCGCGGCTTGCTGCACAAAACCGGCCACATCGGGAATGGGCAGGTTGAGCCTTCTGAGCTCGGCATCCAAGGCGTCGCTCGTTCGGCGGAAAGCCCAGTTGATGTCGTTGCCTACGCGTGTCAAGCCCATGGCCGTGGCCTGCGCGGTAGACACCGCCAATCCCTGCAAGCCGGGGCCTGCTTGGCTAAGCCGGCTGTTAGCAAAGTTAGCGGCTTCGGTGGGCGAGATGGGAACTCTCGCGGCTGCCCACGCCGCAGCGGCTCTGGCAGCTTCCTCTGCAGCGGCTCTGGCCGCTTCAGCTTGCTGGGCGGCCAAGGCTGCAGCCGCTTCTGCGGCGCGCCTGGCCTCCTCAGCTCTGCGTTCGGCCTCTAGTCTGGCTCGCTCGGCCTCTTGTCTGGCTCGCTCGGCTGCTTCTTCAGCTTTTTTGATAGCCTCCCTAGTCTTGCATGGGGCGTCGTACCACTTGCAGCCGGCCAGGGCCTCAGTGGTGACCATCAGTGAGCTCAGCGCGATCATGCTGGAGAGCAAGGTTTTTGTATAAAAATTACTTTTTTTCATGGTGTGTTGTTCGTTGAGATAAAACTTATCGCCTGATCACTGACGGAATTTGTCGAACATGGGCTTTGTCTGCGGGACGATCTTTTCTACGCGCGCCATCTCGGCTTCCACGTTTCTGGCGAACTCTGGCATGCGCATGTAGAGGGTCATCGCCTCTTTGTTGGCTGGAGTTTCCACGCCGGCCAATTTCACGCCATCCAATGCGCCGTCAACCTTGCCCAAGTAGTCGACCAGCCTTACCAACTCCTGGTTAAGCGCAGCCATTTTTGGAGGAGGCAGGTCGGCCGGGGTTTTGATGGCGGCCAAGCCCTTGGTCAGGTTGTCCAGGCCCTGAAGCATGGGCGTCACGTTTTGCGGCGTGAAGTTGACGCCGAGACTTGGGTTGGGTTTGCTCAGGGCGTCCGCAGCACTTTTGAGCTTGACGGCGTTTTGTTGAGCAGCGACGGCCCTGTTCTGAAGTTCTTGCGCGGCAGCCGTCGATTTGACCAGTGCATCGCGAACTTGAGTTTCTTTGACGAGAGCCTCTTTGACTCTCGGCGTCGCTTCGATCGTGTCTTTTTTGCGCTCCTCAGCTTGCGCGGCGCGCAAGGCAGCGCGCTGTTCAGGCGTTGCAGCTGGCCTGACGAGCGCCTCACGTTTGAGACGCTCGCGCTCAGCCGCTTCAGCCGCCGCTTTTTTCTGGGCCTCTTGCGCTTGGCGCTGAGCATCTTGAATCAATTTCTGGGCCTGATTGAGCTGAGGGGGCAGCTCAGCCGTAGGGGGAGCAGCGACACGGCCTGCTGGCGATGGGCCGGTCGCCGGGGCGCCGGCGGCGGTTTGTGCAAGCGCGGTGGCGCTGCCAAAACCCATGGAGACAAGCAAGCTTGTCGTGAGCAATAGTTTCGAGTTTGAGGGCATCTGTTTTCCTTGTGCATCAATTTGAGTCATGACATCAAACAACCAGCACGCCAAAAAACAGAGTGCTTGGTCTGAGGTTTGAAAAACTTTTTTGCATTTACAAACTCAAGTGGAGTTGCATGTATATGCCGATGGATCACAGGCTTCGCATGCAAAGCAAACAACTTGAAAGTGCGTATGGCGTTTT
>CANHGF010000166.1 GCA_947460065.1 Comamonadaceae bacterium | reverse complement strand
GCTTGTGCGCCGGCGAATTGATCGGCACCCTGCTGATTGCCCAAACCGCCAAGAACCAGGCGCGCAAGCAGTGGATGGTCGACCACTTGCAACTGCGCGGCTCGGTGACCGTCGACGACGGCGCAGTACTGAAGGTGCGCGACGAGGGCAAGAGCCTGCTGCCCATCGGCATGACCGGCGTACAAGGCGAATTCGCACGCGGCGATGTCATTGCGGTGCGCGACCCGCAAGGCCTTGAGATCGCCCGCGGGCTGGCCAACTATTCCAGCGCCGAGGCCAGGCTGATTTTGCGCAAAGCCTCCAGCGAATTCGAACGCCTGCTCGGCTACACCGGCGAGCCGGAGATGGTGCACCGCACCAATCTCGTGCTAGCGCGCTGAATCGCTGCAGCCCGCCAGGGGCGCTGCGCCCTATGTCTTGACGGTCGGAAATTCGCGCATATCGCGCTGCGGATCGGGATCAAAACTGGCCCCCGGAGGCAGATCCATCGCCGCTGGATCGACCGGGCCCGGACCCTGCCCACCCGCCTCATCACGGCGCGGACCGCCGCGCATAAAGCGGGGACGCTGATCGGCGCGGACCTCGGTGCGCGGCACATAACGTGACAGCTCATTGAGCGCCAGTTCATAGACCCCGCGCTTGAATTCCACCACCACGTCCAGCGGTACCCAGTAGTCGTTCCAGCGCCAGGCGTCGAACTCGGGGTGATCAGTGGCGCGCAGGTTCAAGTCCCAGTCGTGTCCCACCAATTGCAGCAAAAACCAAATCTGCTTTTGCCCTTTGTAGTGGCCACGCGCATCGCGCCGGATGTAACGATCGGGCACCTCGTAGCGCAACCAGTCGCGGGTCCGGGCGAGCACCTGCACATGATGCGGATGCAAGCCGACCTCCTCGTGCAGCTCACGAAACATGGCCTGCTCGGGGTTTTCGCCCCGGTCGATGCCACCCTGCGGGAACTGCCAGGAGTGGGTGCGTATGCGCTTGCCCCAAAAGACCTGGCTTCTCTGGTTGAGCAGGATGATGCCGACGTTGGGCCTGAAGCCGTCTCGGTCGAGCATAATCGAACCTCAAAAATTTAAAACTGAGACCATTATGCACAGCCGTGGCCACAGCGCCAAGCCGCTGCACCGCATTTGCGTCTCCCCACCCCCAGCAGACCCGCATGAAAGCGTCCCAGTTCCACATTGCCACGCTCAAGGAAGCCCCCGCCGATGCCGAGGTGGTCAGCCATCAGTTGATGATGCGCGCCGGCATGATCAAAAAACTCGGCGCAGGCATTTACACCTATATGCCCATGGGCCTGCGGGTCATTCGCAAGGTCGAGGCCATCGTGCGCGAGGAGATGAACCGCGCCGGCGCGATCGAACTGACCATGCCGGTGATACAGCCGGCCGAGCTCTGGCAGGAAACCGGCCGCTTTGAAAAAATGGGGCCCGAACTGCTGCGCATCCGCGACCGCCACGACCGCGATTTTGTGGTGCAGCCCACCAGCGAGGAGGTGGTGACCGACATTGCCCGCCAGGAGATCCGCAGCTACAAACAGCTGCCCAAGAATTTCTACCAAATTCAGACCAAATTTCGCGACGAGCGCAGGCCGCGCTTTGGACTGATGCGCGGGCGCGAGTTCATCATGAAGGACGCCTATAGCTTCGACCGCAACCCGGCCGCGGCGCAGGCCAGCTACCAGGCGATGGCGCAGGCTTATCGCCGCATCTTTGACCGCTTCGGGCTGCGCTATCGGGCAGTGGCCGCCGATTCAGGGGCCATCGGTGGCGACTTGTCCGAAGAATTCCAGGTGATCGCCGCTACCGGCGAAGACGCCATCGTCTACAGCCCGAGCAGCGACTACGCGGCCAATATGGAAAAGGCCGAGGCCCTGCCACCGGCAGGCCCCCGCCCAGCCGCCGCGGAGGCGATGACGAAAACCGCCACCCCGGGCAAAAGCACCTGCGCCGATGTGGCCGCACTGCTAAGCCTCCCGCTTGAGCGCACCGTCAAGTCCCTGGTACTGGCCACCGACGAAGCGGGCGAACAGGGCGCGGTGGTCAAGACGCAAGTCTGGTTGCTGCTGCTGCGCGGCGACCACGACATGAACGAGGTCAAGGTGGGCAAGGTGCCGGGTCTGGCCGCCTTCCGCTTTGCCACCGTGACCGAAATCGAAGATCACTTTGGTTGCAAGCCTGGCTATCTGGGCCCCATCGGCCTGCAAAAACCGGTGCGTGTGATCGCCGACCGCGAAGTGGCGGTAATGGCCGACTGGATCTGCGGCGCCAACGAAGTCGACTTTCACCTCACCGGCGTGAACTGGGGCCGCGACCTGCCCGAGCCCGAGCTGGTGACCGATCTGCGCAATGTGGCGGCGGGCGATAGCTCACCCGACGGCCAGGGCATTTTGGCCATCGAGCGCGGCATCGAGGTCGGCCATGTGTTCTACCTGGGCACCAAATACTCCAAGGCCATGAACGCCAGCTTCCTGGACGAAGACGGCAAACCCAAGCTGATGGAGATGGGTTGCTACGGCATAGGCATCACCCGACTGCCGGCGGCAGCCATCGAGCAAAACCATGACGAGCGCGGCATCATCTGGCCTGACGCCCTGGCGCCGTTTACCGTGGTGATCTGCCCCATCGGCGCGCACCGCAGCGCAGCGGTGCGCGAACGGGCAGAGCAGGTGCACGACGCGCTGAGCGCCTTGGGCGTGGAAGTCATGCTCGACGACCGCGACGAGCGCCCCGGCGCCATGTTCGCAGACTGGGAGTTGATCGGCGTGCCGCACCGACTGGTGATCTCCGAGCGGGGCCTCAAAGAAGGCCAACTCGAGTACCAGCACCGCAAAGATGCCGCAGCGACCAAGGTGCTTGACGGCGAGGTGATGGGCTTCCTGCGGACCCGGCTAGGCCTGTAAAGCCGCATCGCCGCAAGGGCGCGGCTCCCACGGCCCCTCTTTCTGAGGGCTCCTGCCTCTGTCGAGCGGGCAGCACGGTTTCAAACCAGGTGCGTCGCCCCCTCAAAGCCTCGCTCTTGCGCGAACCAGTCTAGAACCGGGATGGTGCCTGGTAGGACCGGCTGCACCTGCACCGGCAGGCCTTGCCAGGCAAAGCGCTGGCCTTCCTTCATCTGCAGCTCGCCCGTCCATTCGAAGACTTGGCAAAAATGAAGGCGCACCAGCGCATGCGGATAGTCCACCATCTCGATGCGCCAAGGCTGGGCCGCCGCGATGGTGATGCCAATTTCTTCCTGCAGCTCACGCCGCAAGGCCTGCTCCACCGTCTCACCGGCCTCGATCTTGCCGCCCGGAAACTCCCAGTAGCCTTCGTAGACCTTGCCCGCAGGCCGCGAGGTGAGCAGAAACTGGCCGTCAGCACGAATGAGCACGCCGACCGCCACTTCGACAACCTTGCGGTCGCCCTGGCGCGGCTGCTGGCCGTCAGCAAGCAGGGGGCTCATGCACGCCCGTGCTGGCCAGCGTAGTCAAGCGCGAACTGATAGGCTACCCGCCCACTGCGCGAGCCGCCGCGCTCCAGCGACCAGAGCAGGGCCACCGGCCGGGCTGCTTCAATCTCAGGCTCGGGCACGCCATGGGAGCGCAGCCACTGGGCCACGATGGTCAGGTATTCGTCCTGGCTGAAGGGGTAGAAACTCACCCACAGGCCAAAGCGTTCAGACAGAGAAATTTTTTCTTCGACCACCTCGCCCGGATGCACCTCGCCGTCAGCGGTATGGGTATAGCTGAGGTTCTCCTTCATGTACTCGGGCAGCAAGTGGCGCCGATTACTGGTGGCATAAATGAGCACATTGGGCGTGGAGGCCGCCACCGAGCCGTCAAGGATGGACTTGAGCGCCTTGTAGCCCGACTCGCCGTCTTCAAAACTCAAGTCATCGCAGAAGATGATGAACTTCTCCGGCCGCTGGCTGACCAGCTCCACGATATCGGGCAGATCGATGATGTCATCCTTGTCGATCTCGATCAGTCGCAGGCCCTGCGGCGAGTAGGTATTGAGGCAGGCCTTGATCAAAGACGATTTGCCGGTACCGCGCGCGCCCGTCAGCAGCACATTGTTGGCCGGCAGCCCTTTAACAAACTGCTCGGTGTTGCGCTGGATCTTGGCCTTCTGATCCTCGATTTCCTGCAGGTCATTCAGTGCAATGCTGGAGATGTGCAGCACGGGCGTTAGCAGGCCGTGGCCTGAGCTGCGCCGGCGATAGCGCCAGGCCACAGCGACGCCCCAGTCGGGCGCAGCCAGGGGCCCAGGCAGGATGGACTCGATGCGCTGGACCAGGGCTTCAACCCGGCCCAGCAGACCTTGTAATTCAGTCATCTTGGCTTTCTTGCAAGAAATGCTCACGGCGCAGCGTCAGCTGCGGTAGTCGGCGTTGATCTTGACGTAGTCGTAGGAAAAATCGCAGGTCCAAACGGTGTCGCTGGCCTGCCCTCGGCCCAGCAGGACCCGCACCGTGATCTCGCTTTGCTTCATCACCCGCGCGCCATCGGCTTCCTGGTATTGGGGGTGACGGCCGCCGCCCTGGGCCACCATCACATCGTCCAGGTACAGATCGATCAGGGTTTGGTCCAGGTCGGCGATGCCGGCATAGCCCACCGCCGCCAGAATACGGCCGAGGTTGGGGTCGCTGGCAAAAAACGCGGTCTTGACCAGGGGCGAATGGGCAATTGCGTAAGCCACCTGCCGGCATTCGGCGCCATCGCGGCCACCTTCGACCCGCACCGTTATGAACTTGGTTGCGCCCTCGCCATCGCGCACGATGGCCTGCGCCAGCCAGCGCGCTGCGTCCATCAGCGCTGCGCGCAGCGCCTGGGCATCGGCCGAGTCCCAAGAGGTGATGGTCGCATGGCCGGCTTGCTGGGTAGCGACCAACACAAAGGAGTCGTTGGTGGACGTGTCGCCATCAACGGTCACGCGGTTGAAGGAGTTCTCAGCCAATTCATGAGCCAGGCCGGCCATCAGCTCAGGGGCGATGCAGGCATCGGTCGCCATGAAGCCGAGCATGGTGGCCATATTGGGGCGGATCATGCCCGCACCCTTGCTGATGCCAGTGATGGTCACCTGCTTGCCGCCGACCTGCACACGGCGCGAGCAGGCCTTGGGCACGGTGTCGGTGGTCATGATGGCCTGGGCCGCCTGCGCCCAGTTATCGGCCAGTGCGGCTTGCACCACCTGCGGCAACCTGGCGATGATGCGCTCGCTGGGCAGCGGCTCCATGATCACGCCGGTTGAAAACGGCAGCACCTGTTCGGGCGCCAGGACCAACTGGCTCGCCAGGGCCTGGCAGCAAGCCTGGGCGCGCGCCAGTCCGTCGGCGCCAGTGCCTGCGTTGGCATTGCCGGTGTTGATCAGCAGGGCCCGAATATCCTGGCCACCGGCCAGATGCTGGCGACACACCTGCACCGGCGCGGCGCAAAAACGGTTCTGGGTGAAGACGCCGGCGACGGCGCAGCCAGGATCGAGCAGCATGACCGAGACATCCTTGCGGCCAGCCTTGC
The DNA here is from genome assembly GCA_947460065.1 of Comamonadaceae bacterium. Classification (GTDB taxonomy): domain Bacteria; phylum Pseudomonadota; class Gammaproteobacteria; order Burkholderiales; family Burkholderiaceae_C; genus Polaromonas. Next base: position 672 of record CANHGF010000166.1, on the reverse strand, counting down.
GCACGCCGGCCTCAGTGATGCCCCAGCGCACGCCGGGCACCGGAAGGAGCTCATGGTCAGGCGTGGCCTGCAAATTCACGGGCATGGGAAGGCTCCAGGCTTAAAGGCGCACGAAAAGACCCATCAGCTCAGACGGCCGTGGCACTGCTTGTATTTCTTGCCCGAGCCGCAGGGGCAGGGATCGTTGCGACCGACCCGGGGCACCGACTGGTTTTCCAGGAAGGACTGCAGCTTGGCCGCGTCGGCCTCGGTGATCTGGGGCTCGCCGCTCTCGTCGGGAGCCGAATAGGTCACGTTGCTGATCTGCTCGCCGCGCTGCTCAATCTGAGCGGCGGCCTCGTCGAGCTGCTCGCGCGACTGCACCTGCACTGTCATCAGCATGCGGGTGACTTCGTTCTTGACGCTGTCGAGCAGTTGGGAGAAAAGCTCGAAGGCCTCGCGCTTGTATTCCTGCTTCGGCTGCTTCTGTGCATAGCCGCGCAGATGAATGCCCTGGCGCAGGTAGTCCAGCGCGCTCAAGTGTTCCCGCCAGTGGGTGTCTATGGTCTGCAGCAGCACCATGCGTTCGAACTGCTCGAAGTTGTCCTGCCCAATCTGCTCGACCTTGGCTGCAAAAGCCAGATTGGCGGCATCCACCACCTTGGCCACCACATCCTCGTCGGTGACCGAGGT
>CANHGF010000165.1 GCA_947460065.1 Comamonadaceae bacterium | reverse complement strand
GGCCGAACAGCTGGGCAAAAAACTCGGGCAGAACGTGGTGGTGGTCAACCGCCCCGGAGCCTCCGGCGTGGTGGGTGCCAATGCGGTGGCCATCGCCAAGCCCGATGGCCAGACCTTCCTGTTCGGCTCAGGCTCACTGGCCTCGGGCCCCAGCCTGAACAAGAGTCTGCCCTTCGACCCCGCGCAAGACTTCGTGCCCGTCACGCAGATCACCAGCATTGCCAGCATCCTGGCGGTGCACCCTTCGCTGCCGGTCAAGAGCGTCAAGGATTTTGTGGACTACGCCAAAGCCAATCCAGGCAAGCTCAATTACGGCTCGGCAGGCGCCGGCTCGCTGCAGCATGTCTCAGGCGCCTTGTTTGAAAAATCCATAGGCGCGCGCATGGTGCACGTGCCCTACGCGGGTGGCGCTCCGGCCAACACAGACCTGGTGGCAGGACGGGTACAGGCAGTCTTCGGCCCCATCGTCGAGCTGGCCAGCTTTCACAAGGCCGGCTCGATCCGGGTGCTGGGCGTGACCTCGACCAAGCGCTCGTCGGCCATGCCCGATGTGCCTCCGATCGCAGAGACAGTGCCCGGCTATGACATTGGTACCTGGCACGGGCTGTTCGCACCCAAGGCCACGCCCGCGCCCATCGTCGAGGCGATGAGCAAGGCCATGGCCGCAGCCCTGGCCGAGCCGGCGGTGCGCAGCCGCCTGCTCGACCTGGGGCTAGATCCGGTTGGCTCGAGCCCGCAAGAGTTCAGCGCCTTCTTCCAAGGCGAGATTCGGCGCTGGCGCGAGCTGGTGCAAATTTCTGGCGCCGCTCCCAACTGAAGGCCGTAGCCCACCCCCCCACGCAGGCTGCGGTGGTGGCCAGCACCGGCCAAACCTGTTGCGGGCAAAGCCATGGCCTCGCGCTACCGTTACCATGGGCCCCTGAAACCACCGCCGCCGCGACTGTCCATGCGCCATACGCCCCACCCTGTTCCCTGGCTGCTCGACCATGAGCCCTTCCCGCCACTGGAGCAGGCCTGGGGGCCGAGGGCCCCAGCCCCAGGGCTACTGGCTGCCGGCGCCTCGCTCACACCTGAACGCCTGGTTGACGCCTACCGACGCGGCATTTTTCCCTGGTTCAGCCCGGGCCAGCCGGTGCTGTGGTGGAGCCCAGACCCGCGCATGCTGCTGCGCACCGAGCAGTTCAAGCTGCACCCTTCCCTGCGCAAGACGCTGCGCCAGTTTGCGCGAGCACCGAACTGCGAGCTGCGCATAGACCACGACTTTGCTCAGGTGATCCGGCACTGCGCCGGCACGCCGCGCGCTGGCCAGGGCGGCACCTGGATCGTGCCGGAGATGATCGAGGCCTACCAGCGCCTGCATGCGCTCGGACTGGCTCACAGCATCGAGACCTGGTGGGACGGGCAGTTGGTGGGCGGTCTGTACTGCGTGTCTATCGGAAAGATGGTCTACGGTGAATCGATGTTTGCTCACCGCCGGGACGCCTCCAAAATCGCACTGAGCGGCCTGATTGCGCTGTGTCGCAGCCAGGGGCTGGACGCCATCGACTGCCAGCAAAACACTGCTCACCTGGCCTCGCTGGGGGCGGCCGAAATCGCCCGCTCGGCTTTTGTTGCGCTGGTGTCTGAGCGCGTCGATCGCCCAGCGGCGCAATGGCAATTCGACCCTTTATACTGGAACGAGATCCTGTGAGGAACCGGCCTTGACGCATCTCAAAGAGCTGCCACTGCAGACCCTGCAGTTCTACGCCACCGCTCCTTATCCCTGCAGCTACCTGCCGGGACGAGTGGCCCGCTCGCAGGTCGCCACCCCCAGCCATCTCATCCACAACCAAGCTTATTCCGAGCTGGTTGCCAGGGGCTTTCGCCGCAGCGGCATGTTCACCTACCGGCCCCACTGCCATGACTGCCAGGCCTGCGTGCCGCTGCGGGTGCCGGTCGAGCAGTTCCAAGCCGACCGCAGCCAGCGCCGCGCCTGGAAGCAGCACCAGAGCCTGCAATGGCGGGCGCTGCGGCTGTGTTTCATGCCCGAGCACTACCAGCTGTATCTGCGCTACCAAAATAGTCGCCACGCCGGTGGCGGCATGGACAACGACAGCATCGACCAATACACCCAGTTCCTCTTGCAAAGCCGGGTCAATTCGCGACTGGTGGAATTTCGTGAGCCCGCCACCGGCGCGCAGCCGGGCGCGCTGCGCATGGTTGCTATTCTCGACGTCCTCGAGGACGGCATATCGGCGGTCTACACCTTCTACGACCCGGACGAGAAGGCCAGCTTCGGTAACTTCGGCATCCTCTGGCAGATCGAGCAGGCCCGGCGTCTGAAGCTGGCCTATGTTTACCTGGGCTACTGGATCGAGGCAAGCGACAAGATGAGCTACAAGACACGGTTTGCTCCCCACGAAAAACTAATAGGCGGTCGCTGGGTCGGCGACTCAGGACTCACGGGAGATGCGCAGGCCGGTAGCCAGGTACAGCAGCCTGGCTGAACGCAAAGGCCGGCCCCAAGCTGGCCCTGAAGTGGCCCTGAGCCGGAGATGCCTCAGGATGAATTTTTCATCTTGTAAAATCAAATTTCCAAACCCATGAAAAAAAGCGACGACAACCCGCTGCCGGCCGAGCCTACTGTGCAAGTGCTCGGGCGCATGTTCAGCCTGCTGGAAATCCTGGCCAGCCGTGAGGAGCCGGTGTCGCTCAAGGAGATCAGCGAGAAGTCCGGTCTACACCCTTCTACCGCGCATCGCATCCTCAATGACCTGGCCTGCGGGCGCTTCGTCGACCGGCCCCAGGCGGGCAGTTATCGGCTGGGCATGCGGCTGCTGGAATTGGGCAATTTGGTCAAGGCCCGTTTGAGCGTGCGCGACGCGGCCTTGATACCCATGCGTGAGCTGCACAAGTTGATTCAGCAGCCCGTCAACCTCAGTGTGCGCCAGGGCGACGAAATCATCTACATCGAGCGCGCCTACAGCGAGCGCTCGGGCATGCAGGTGGTACGCGCGATTGGCGGCCGCGCCCCGCTACACCTGACCTCAACCGGTAAATTATTCCTGGCGGCCGACGATGCCGTGCGGGTCAGGGCCTATGCCACCCGCACCGGTCTGCCCGGCCATACCCATAACAGCCTGACCCAGCTGCCTACCCTTGAACGCGAGTTATCCAAAGCGCGTCAATACGGAGTGGCGCGCGATAACGAAGAGCTTGAAATGGGTGTGCGCTGCATGGCCGCCGGCATTTACGACGATCAAAACCGCTTGGTGGCAGGCCTGTCAATCTCGGCGCCTGCAGACCGGCTCGACGATGCCTGGCTGCCCAAGCTGCAGTTGACGGCCCGCGAGATTTCAGCTGCACTAGGCCATAGCTCTTCGCAGGCGGGGCGCTAAACCTCAGCCCTTGGCAGGCAAGGCGCCTGCTTGACCAGAATGTGATACGGGGCTCTTTTCTACCCAGCGCTTGACGCGCTCAGCATCGGCAATACGGCTGAATTTACCTGCCGAATCCAGAAATACCATGATGACTTTGCGCCCTGCCACCTTGGCCTGCATCACCAGACATTGGCCGGCCTCAGAGATGTAGCCGGTCTTTTGCAGACCAATGTCCCACTGAGGGTTGCTGACGAGGCGGTTGGTATTGTTGAACTGCAGAGTCTGTCGCCCGAGCACCACCTGGTGACCCGATGAAGTCGACAGCTCGCGCAGGAGCGGGTCGGCCGAAGCCGCACTGACCAGCAAAGCCAGATCCTGAGCGCTGGCCTGATTGCGGCTGGACAAGCCCGTGGGCTCGACGTAGCGGGTGTCCTTCATGCCCAGCATCTGGGCCTTGGCGTTCATCACCGCCACGAAAGCAGGCAGGCCGCCAGGGAAGGTTCGGCCCAGGGCGTGGGCTGCACGGTTTTCGCTGGACATCAAAGCCAGGTGCAGCAGTTCGCCCCGGCTCAGGGTGGTGCCTACCCGCAGTCGCGAGGTGCTGCCTTTTTCGGTATCCACATCGTCCTGCGTGATGGTGATCGGCTCGTCCATGGCCAGCTTCGCTTCGCTGACCACCATGCCCGTCATCAGCTTGGTCAGCGAAGCGATCGGCAACACCGCCAGGTCGTTCTTGCTAAAGAGCACCTCCCGGGTGTCCTGGTCGATCACCAGCGCCACGCTGGAGCGCAGGGCCAAAGGGTCACTGACCGCATGCAGGCCCGCCATCTGCCCGAAGGACGGCCGCATCGGCTGGGTTGAGGGCTGCAATCCGGAGGCTTTGACACCGGAAGAGCGCACCACCGCCGCCTTGGCCGGGCTGCCCCCCGACTTGAGCGCCTTGCGCTTTTTCTGATCCTTGCCTTGCTTGGCCTGGGCTGACGGCTTGTCCGATTTTTGTGCCAGTACCGGCGCGGCCGCCAGCGACAGGGCCAGGAGACAAGTCACACCAAGCCACCGTGGCAGCAGGCCAAAACTGAGGGATGCAGTCATGAAGCGAAGCGCTTTCGGCTGTAAAAAAAGATCAGCTGAGTTTACCCAAGGTAAAAAAGTTACGCAATATCAAAAACTTGCGTCATGTTTCTAAAGCGCGACATGGCTCACAGCACCTGCTACGGCCCAGGCTCGGCACAAACGAAAACAGGGGCCTCAAGCCCCTGTTTTTAAACCCGATCGCGACCCCAGCCGCAGTCACTCAGCCCTGGGCCGCCACCCGGTCAGCCTTGCTCTGGAGCTTGTTGAGCGCGCTCAGGTAGGCCTTGGCCGATGCCACCACGATATCGGGGTCAGAACCGACCCCGTTGACCACGCGGCCGCTGTTTTGCAGACGCACAGTCACCTCGCCCTGGCTCTCGGTCGATCCGCTGATGGCGTTGACCGAATAGAGCACCATTTCGGCGCCACTTTGAACCTGCGCTTCAATGGCTTTGAGCGAAGCGTCTACCGGCCCGTTACCGTGGGCTTGGCTGCGCACCTCTTTACCGGCGACGGTAAAAACGATGGCCGCCTGAGGCGTCTCACCGGTCTCGCTGCGCTGCGACAGCGAAACGAAGCCGTACTGCTCATTTTCACCGGCCACGCTCTCTTGGCTGACCAGCGCCAGGATGTCTTCGTCAAAAATCTCACTCTTGCGGTCGGCCAGTTCCTTGAAACGGGCGAAGGCGCTGTTGACTTCGGTTTCACTGTCCAGCGCCACGCCCAGGTCTTGCAGACGCTGCTTGAAGGCATTGCGGCCGCTGAGCTTGCCCAAGACGATTTTGTTGGCACTCCAGCCCACATCCTCAGCGCGCATGATCTCGTAGGTATCGCGCGCCTTGAGCACGCCGTCCTGGTGAATACCGGACGCGTGGGCAAAGGCGTTGGCGCCGACCACCGCCTTATTGGGTTGCACCACAAAGCCGGTGGTCTGGCTGACCATGCGGCTGGCCGCGAGGATTTGCCGGGCGTCTATGCCCACCTCAAGCCCAAAATAGTCGCGGCGCGTCTTGACCGCCATGACGATTTCTTCCAGCGAACAGTTGCCTGCGCGCTCGCCCAAGCCATTGATGGTGCACTCCACCTGACGCGCTCCGCCGATCTTGACGCCTGCCAGGGAATTGGCCACCGCCATGCCCAGATCATTGTGGCAATGTACCGACCAGATCGCCTTGTCAGAATTGGGAACCCGCTCGCGCAGGCTGCGAATGAACTCGCCATACAGCTCAGGCACCGCGTAGCCTACGGTGTCAGGTACATTGATGGTGGTGGCGCCTTCCTTGATCACCGCTTCAATGACACGGCACAGAAAATCGGGCTCGCTGCGGTAGCCGTCTTCAGCGCTGAACTCAATGTCATCGATCAAATTGCGCGCAAAACGTACCGACAGCTTGGACTGCTCAAACACCTCATCGGGCGTCATGCGCAGCTTCTTCTCCATGTGCAGCGGAGAAGTAGCAATAAAAGTGTGAATGCGTGCCCGGTTGGCGCCTCGCAGCGCCTCGGCTGCGCGGGAGATGTCCCGGTCATTGGCGCGCGAGAGTGAGCACACGGTGGAGTCCTTGATCGCCTGGGCAATGGACTGCACTGCCTCGAAGTCGCCGTTGGAACTGGCCGCAAAACCAGCCTCGATCACATCGACCTTCAGTCGCTCGAGCTGACGCGCGATGCGCAGCTTCTCGTCGCGCGTCATGGATGCGCCAGGCGACTGCTCGCCATCGCGCAAGGTGGTGTCAAAAAT
>CANHGF010000164.1 GCA_947460065.1 Comamonadaceae bacterium | reverse complement strand
GAACTCATCGTGTCATTATGGCGTCGCACGGACCGCGCCTCATCGCCGGCGTCCTGCTTGAAAATGCCAACCCGGCCACCAATTGGAGGCCTTGACCTGAGGCTTGCTTTCATTCATGCGCAAATTCTGGCTGCTGTTCTCCCAATCCGTGACCGTGCTGCTGGCGGCCTATTTCGTCGTGGCCACCCTCAAGCCGCAGTGGCTCAGGGCTGGGCCGGCCGCGGGCGGCACCGTGGCCTTGTTCCAGGCCGCGCCAGGCAGCACCAAGGCCAGCGCCGCGGGCAGCTTCAGCGCCGCAGCCAAAGCCGGTTCGGCCGCCGTGGTCAGCATCACCGCCAGCAAGGCCGGCGCACGCCAGCCGCAAGACCCCTGGTTTCGATTTTTCTTTGGTGATCAGGCCCCGGGCGAGCCTCAAGTGGGACTGGGCAGCGGCGTGATCGTCAGCCCGGCCGGTTACATCTTGACCAACAACCACGTGATCGAAGGGGCTGACAACATCGAGGTCAGCCTCAACGACCAGCGCAAAGCCAAGGCCCGCGTCGTAGGCACCGATCCGGAAACCGATCTGGCGGTGCTCAAGATCGAACTGGACAAGCTGCCGGTGATCGTGCTGGGCAATTCCGACGAGCTGGAAATCGGCGACCAGGTGCTGGCCATCGGCAACCCTTTCGGCGTCGGCCAAACGGTGACCAGCGGCATCATCAGCGCGCTCGGGCGCAACCAACTGGGCATCAACGTCTTTGAAAACTTCATCCAGACCGACGCGGCCATCAACCCAGGCAATTCGGGCGGCGCGCTGGTGGACACGCACGGCCATCTGCTGGGCATCAACACGGCCATTTACTCCCGCTCGGGAGGCTCCATGGGCATAGGCTTTGCCATCCCGGTCTCCAGCGCACGCCAGGTGCTCGACGCCATCGTGCGCGACGGGCAGGTCACCCGCGGCTGGATCGGCGTGGAGCCGCAGGAGCTCAATGCCGAGTTAGCCCAGGCCTTTAGCGTGAAGGCGGGCAGCGGCGTCATCATCACTGGGGTGCTGCAAAACGGGCCGGCGGCTCAGGCAGGCGTTCGGCCGGGCGATGTCATCACCGCGGTGGCGGGTCGGCCTGTGAAAAACGTCTCTGAGTTGCTAGGCGCGGTGGCTGCACTCAAGCCGGGCGAGCCTGCCAAACTGGCGATCGAGCGGCGCGATCAGCGCGCCGAGCTCAGCGTCACGCCCGCCAAAAGGCCCGGGACCAAGCGGGCGCGTTAAAGCCTAGGCTGGCCAGAACTTAAGGCGGTGTCGAGTCGTTGCCGGTGGCGGCGCTGTCAGCGCTGCTGGTCTCGGCCGGCTTGGTGTGCTTGACAAAGACCTGGGCGGCAACAATGCCGACCTCATACAGGGCCCCGACCACGCCCAGCAGCATCAGCATGGAGCCGGCATCTGGTGGCGTCACCAAGGCGGTACCCACCGCGGCAATCACCCAGAAGTAGCCCCGCCACTGGCGCAGTTGCGCGGTCGACACCACGCCCATGCGCACCAGCAAAATGACGGCCACCGGCACCTCGAAGGCCAGACCAAAAGCTAAAAACATGCCGATCACAAAGTCCAAGTAGGCCTCGATGTCCGGCGCAGCGGTGATCGATTTGGGCGCAAAGCTCTGGATGAAGGCAAAAACCTGACCGAAGACAAAGTAGTAGCAAAAAGCCACGCCTATGAAAAACAGCAGCGTACTGGAGACCACCAGTGGCACAACCAGGCGCTTTTCATGCGAATACAGCCCCGGCGCCACAAAAGCCCAGACCTGGTAGAGCACCACCGGCAAGGCCAATAAGAAAGCGGCCATAAACAGGATCTTGATCGGCACGACGAAAGGCGATATCACATTGGTGGCTATCAGCGTCGCGCCCTTGGGCAAGGTCGCCACCAGCGGGGCGGCCAACAGGTCGTACAAGGCGCTCGGGCCCGGATAAAGCGCCAAGACCGCCGCCATCAGACCCAGGGCCACAATCGCCTTGACCAATCGGTCACGCAGCTCCATCAGGTGCTGCACAAAAGGCTGCTCGGTGCCGGCCAGCTCGTCGGGTTTGGTGTCTTGGGGGGTGCTCATGGAGGGAGATTTCAGGCAGGGCGGCGCACTTCAACCCTGGATCGACGAGCGCGGCCGAAAACGCGCCACCCGCGCCGCCCCCGACAAGGCCCGTGTGCGCACCCCGGAGCGGGCCTTGTACCACTGCGGCATGGCGCCCTGCTTCACGCGCCACTTCTTGCCCGGATGTTTATATTCAGGAAAGACGATCATGGGCGGCGTCTCGACCGCTGTGGCCGCCTGCTCCAGAGAACTGGTGGTTTCGTTCCAGCTCTGCTCGAAATCATTGGCCGTGGTCTGCACCGAGCTCTGCACATCGCGGGCGGCGCTCTCCATCGTCTCTTTCATCTTCTTGAGCTCATCGAGCTCCATCGATCGGCTGACCTCGTTCTTGACGTCGGCCACATAGCGCCTAGCCTTGCCCAGGAGCGTTCCCACCGTGCGTGCCACGCGCGGCAATTTCTCGGGTCCGATGACGATCAGCGCAACTACGCCGATCAAGGCCATCTTGGAAACGCCCAGATCGATCATGAATAACTCGGTTGTGGCGCCACCTGCAGCAGGCGCGCGCCGGCGCCTCAGGACTTGGGACGGGCCTGGACGTCGATGGTGTTTTTGTCGTCAGCGCTGGCAGCCGCTTGATTGGCCACCTGAGCCGCTGGCGCCTTGGCAGCCTCTTCGGCTGCCTGCGCGCTGGCGCCGCCGTCTTTCACGCCGTCCTTGAAGCCCTTGACCGCACCGCCGAGGTCTGAACCCAGACTCCTTAGCTTTTTGGTGCCAAAGACCATGATCACGATCGCCAGAACGATCAGCCAATGCCAGATGGAAAACGAACCCATGTTGTACTCCTGCGCTTTGGGCCAGAGATTCTGGCCGGGGATGCGATCATTCTATAGGTCTTGCAAGACATTCAAGACCTTGCGGGGCCTAGACCCCATCAAGGCCCGGGCTTGCGGCCTCAGCCGCGCAGCCAGGGACGCGGGCCGCCCATGACATGCCAATGCAGGTGATGCACCTCCTGCCCGCCTTCGGCACCGGTATTGGTGACGATGCGAAACCCGCCTTGCGGATAGGGGTTGCAGCCCTGCTCCAGCGCCAGCCGAGGGGCCAGCACCATCATGCGCCCCAGCAGCGCCTGATGCTCGGGACCAACCTGGGCCATAGAGGAGATATGGGCGCGCGGAATGATCAGAAAGTGAATCGGCGCCCAGGGGTTGATATCGTGGAAGGCGTAAATATCCTCGTCTTCATAGACCTTACGGCTGGGAATCTGGCCGGCGGCGATCTTGCAAAAAATGCAGTTATCAGGTGCGTGGCTCATGGCGATGGGATGGAGTCGACGGTCGGGGGAAGGTTCTGGGGCAGGCGGGCGTCGTTAAAGCGCAGCCAGCCTCTGACGCAACGGTAGAGGTACCACAGCAGCACCAAAAAATAGGCCAGCCAGCCGGGCAGGATGAACAGCAGCCACAAGGGTGCCAGCAGCAACAGCCACAGCAGCGTCCACCAGAAGGTGGCAATCATGTAGCGGTGGTGGGCCTGGTAGAGGGCATCGGTTTCATCGACACGCCGGATGTAGTTGAGGATCAGCGCCAGCACGGCCAGCATGCCCACCGAAAACCAGGCCAGGGTGTGCAAGGCATAGAGCACCTGCATCAGCAGCCGCTCCCCAGAGGTCTTGCCGCTGGGCGGCATGAAGGGTTCAGGCAGGGACATGGCGAGGCCAGCAGCGTGTCGGGCCCGGGCTAGGAACCCTCGGCCTCGCGGGCCTGGGCCTTGCGCAGGGCTTTTTCTTCCAGGCCGCCCAGGCCCTCACGGCGCTCGAGCTCGGCCAACACATCGGCCGGCTGCAGGCCGTAATGGGCCAGCGCCACCATGGAGTGAAACCAAAGGTCGGCCACTTCGCCGATGAAGCGAGCACGCAGCTCGGTGCTGTCGCCGCGCTCCAGGTCCTTGGCAGCCATCACCGCTTCGGTGGCCTCCTCGCCGATCTTCTTGAGAAAGGCATCAGGCCCTTTGGCAAACAGACGGGCCACATAACTGGCCTCGGGGTTACCGCCGTTGGCGATCTTGCGGCTTTCAAGCACGGCCGCCAAGCGGGCCAGGGTGTCGTTGGAGCTCATGTTCAGTTCTTGTAGATCTGAGCGGGGTCTTTGAGCACAGGCTCGACACTGTGCCACTGCCCGCCTTCATAGCGCTGAAAAAAGCAGCTGTGCCGCCCGGTATGACAGGCAATGCCAGGCTCATGGCCGGTCTGGGTCACCTTGAGCAGCACCACATCGTTGTCGCAGTCGAGCCGGATGTCGTGCACCGTCTGCACATGACCGGACTCCTCGCCTTTGAACCAGAGCTTGCCGCGCGAGCGGCTGAAATACACCGCACGGCCGAGCTCAGCGGTCTTTTGCAGGGCCTCGCGGTTCATCCAGGCAAACATCAGCACATCGCCGGAGCCGGCCTCCTGGGCAATGACGGGCACCAGGCCTTGAGCGTCCCACTGGACTTGATCGATCCAATTCATGGGACTATCTTACGTGAGCAGATTCACAGACGCACCGGGATGCCACGCTCGCGCATGCGCTGCTTGGCCTGCTGCACCGTGTATTCGCCGTAATGAAAGATGCTGGCCGCCAGCACCGCATCGGCTGCGCCTTGCTGTACCCCATCGGCCAGATGGTCAAGATTGCCCACGCCGCCCGAGGCGATCACGGGCACGCTCACCGCGTCGCTGACGGCGCGGGTGAGCGCCAGGTCAAAACCCGACTTGGTGCCGTCTCGGTCCATGCTGGTTAGCAAGATCTCGCCGGCGCCATAGTCGGCCATCTTGCGGGCCCAGGCCACCGCATCGAGGCCAACATTCTTGCGGCCACCGTGGCTATAAACGTCCCAGCCCGGTCCCACCGGCCGGCCCTGCTCATCCGGGCGCTGCTCGTCGTCTGCGCTGCGGCGCTTGGCATCGATGGCCACCACGATGCACTGCGAGCCGTATTTGTCGCTGGCCTCGCGGATCAGGGGCGGGTTGGCGATGGCGGCCGAATTGAAGCTGGTCTTGTCGGCGCCCGCATTGAGCAGTCGGCGCACATCGGCCACACTGCGCACGCCGCCTCCGACCGTCAGCGGAATGAAGACTTGGGAGGCCACGGCCTCGATGATGGGCAGGATCAGATCACGTCCGTCGCTGGTGGCCGTGATGTCGAGAAAGGTCAGCTCATCAGCGCCCTGGGCGTTGTAGCGCGCGGCAATTTCCACCGGGTCGCCAGCGTCGCGCAGCTCAAGGAAGTTGACCCCTTTGACCACGCGGCCGCCCGTCACGTCCAGGCAAGGGATGATGCGTTTGGCAAGCATAGAAAGGGCGCTGACACCGGTGGCGCAGCAGCTTGGGGTGGAACGGCTCAGCCGTTGAGATCATCGGCGCGCGCCTGCGCGGCCGCGAAATCAAGGTCGCCAGTGTAGATGGAACGGCCGCAGATCACGCCTTCGACGCCCTCGCCCTCGACCGCGCACAGCGCATCAATGTCAGCCATATTGGACAAGCCGCCCGAGGCGATCACCGGGATGGAAAGCGCCTGCGCCAGCCGCACCGTGGCCTCGATGTTGATGCCGCTGAGCATGCCATCGCGACCGATGTCGGTGTAGATCACGGACTCAACCCCATAGTCCTCGAATTTACGCGCCAGATCAACCACCTCGTGGCCGGTGAGCTTGCTCCAGCCGTCCGTGGCCACTTTGCCGTCCTTGGCATCGAGTCCGACGATGATGTGCCCGCCAAAGGCGGTGCAGGCGTCCTGCAAAAAGCCGGGGTTCTTGACCGCGGCCGTGCCGATGATGACGTAGCGCAGGCCGGCATCGAGGTAGCGCTCGATGGTGTCGAGGTCGCGGATGCCGCCGCCGAGCTGTACGTCGATCTCACCGCCGACCTCTTTGAGGATCTTGCGGATGGCCTGCTCGTTCTTGGGCTTGCCGGCAAAAGCGCCGTTGAGGTCCACCAGATGAAGGCGGCGCGCGCCTTTGCTCAGCCAGTTGCGGGCCATGGCCGTTGGGTCTTCGCCAAAGTGGGTGGCCTGATCCATGTCGCCCTGCTTCAGGCGTACACACTGGCCGTCTTTGAGGTCGATGGCGGGAATCAGCAGCATGGTGT
>CANHGF010000163.1 GCA_947460065.1 Comamonadaceae bacterium | reverse complement strand
GCTGGCGCGCACGCATCGGCTTTCTGATTCCGCCGGCCACGCCCACGGTCGAACGCGAGATGGTGGAGCTGGCGCCTGACGGCGTTTCGGTCCACTTTGGGCGCATGGTCGCACGCGGTCCGGTGGGGACGCTGGAGACGCTGCTGAGCCGGGCCGCCAGCCATATCGAGCACCTCGATGAGGTGGTGGAGATGCTGGCCAGCGTCAAGCCCGATGTGATGGTGCTGGCGCACACCGCCACCAGCTACTACCTGGGCAAAGAGCGCGAGGCTGAACTGGTGGCCCGCATTCAGGACCGGATCGGCATTCCCTTCATCACCACCTTCGGCAGCGTCGTGGCCGCCTGCGAGGCGCTCGGGGTGAACTCCATCGCTGTCGGAACCGCCTACGACGAGGCGCTCAGCCGCAAGAGCCGCGAGGTGCTGCAGTCCTATGGCCTGAAGGTCGCGGACATGAAATGGCTGCCCGAGGTCAGGAGCATCTTCGAGGAGACCGAAGAGCGTGTCTACCACCTGGGCCGGCAGGTGGACTGCCCCGAGGCGCAGGCGGTCTTCATCAGCGGGGTCGGGCTGCCTACGCTGTCAGTGCTCGGCGCACTGGAAGCCGACCTGGGCAAGCCGGCGATATCCAGTGCCGGATGCATGATGTGGCAGGCCCTGCGCTCTGCGCGTATCAAGGCACCGGTTTCAGGCTACGGCCGCCTGCTCGAGATGTAATTCACCTGGAGTCAACAACCATGTCTGAGATCACTGTCGGCCTCGTCATGCCGGCCACCAACACCACCCTGGAGCCGGAACTTCGGGCCTGGTTCCCCTGCCCGATTCGGCTGTCGATCAAGCGCATCACCCGCCCCCAGGGAACTCTCAGGCCGCAGGACCTCCCTGCCGAGCGTGAGCGGGTGGCTGAGGCCGGCCAGGCCCTGCGGGCAGACAAGCCTGACGTGGTGGTGATGGGCTGCACCGCGGCTGGCTTTCTTGCTGGCCCGGATGGCGACCGCGAGTTCTGCCAGGACCTGCAGCAGATCACAGGTGTTCCCACAGTGTCTGCCGCCGGTTCCATGCTGGCCGCGCTGAGGTCAACGCAGGCGCGCAGCGTGTCGGTGTTGACCCCCTACGGGGATCTGGTCAACGACGCCTTGCGGGCCTTCCTAGATCAAAGTGACTTGCGCATTGCCGCTTTCCAACGCATAGAGGTGGCCAATATCCAGGAGCTGTTGGCCATCGATGAGCGCCGTGTCAGGGAGAACGCGTACCTGGCCGCCCAGGCGCCCAGCGACGCCATTTTCGTGGCCTGCTCCCAGCTGCCCTCACATGGGGTGCTCGGCGCCCTCGCACGCGAGACCGGGCGGCCTGCCTGGTCGTCTGTCAAGGCCGCGGCATGGAATGCCTGCGCGGCCCTTGGCCTGTCCCCAAGGAGCGATCCATGAAACGTCAGTCTTTCCTCCTCGCCGCCGCCCTCGCTAGCTTGGCTGCTGGCCTGAGCTTGTCTGCTGCCGCAGCAGACGAATTCCCGCAGCGTCCCATTACCCTGGTCGTGCCCTGGCCAGCCGGTGGCAACACCGATGCCGTCTCACGCGCACTGGCCCTGCAACTGGGCAACCAGTTGGGTAAAGCGGTGGTGGTGGAAAACCGCGCCGGCGCCAATGGCCAAATCGGCGCCGCCGCCGTGGCGCGCGCCGCACCGGACGGCTACACGCTGCTGGTGGCGAGCGCGGAAACACACTCCATCACCAGCGCTGCCAAGCGCATGCCTTACGACCCGCAAAAAGACTTTCAGCCCATCGGCTCCTTTGCCATCAACCCCTTCATGGTGGTGGCTCGGGCCACGCTTGCGGTGCGCGATATCAAGTCGCTGGTGGCTTATGCCCAGGCCAACCCGGGCAAGCTCAACTACGGATCCTGGGGCGCCGGCAGTACCGGCCAGATTGCCATGGAGATGTTCAAGCTGCAAGCTGGCATCAATATGGTTCACGTGCCCTTCAATGGCACGGCGCCGGCCGAGACCGCGCTGCTGGGCGGACAGATCGACCTGCTGGTGATGCCGGTGGGCCGCGCCGTTGCGGTCAATCCGACCGGCAAGATCACCGTTATCGCTGCGATGACCTCGTCGCGCACGCCCTTGATGCCGGAGGTGGCGACGCTGCGCGAAGCAGGCTATGACAGTCTGGTGGCCGCCAACTGGTTTGGCATCGTCGCGCCGGCAAAAACGCCGGATTCAGTCGTGGCAAGGCTGTCTTCGGCGCTGGATGTGGCGCTGGCCAGTGGGGAGCTGCAGAGCTCCTTCCGCGCGCGCGGCGTGGACCTGATCAAGCAATCGCCAGCCACCTTCCAGCGCTTCATCGCCGACGAGCATGCGCGCTGGAGCAGCACGGTGGCCAATGCGAAGATCGACCTGAACTGATCCGCAACCCTCGCCGCGTCAAAGCGCCCCCTCGGTTTTTATTTGGAGAAAACACATGCACGGCAGTCACTCTGAAATGCAATCGCGGCGGGGCCTGCTCAAGCTGCTGCTACCCATGGCGGCCTTGTTGACGGCCGCTGCCGTGTCTGCCCAGGGATATCCGGAACGGCCGATCAAGCTGGTGGTGCCCTGGCCGGCAGGCGGTATCACCGACTCGGCCGGACGACTCATCGCACAGAGGCTCTCCGAGAGGCTGCCCTCGCCTGTGGTGGTCGAGAACAGGGCAGGCGCGGCAGGCACCCTGGGTGCAGAGGCAGTGTCGCGAGCACCGGCCGATGGCTACACCCTGCTGCTGGCCAGCGCCGAGACGCATGCCATTGCTGCCAACCTGCGCAGCAACCTGCCCTATGACCCGCAAAAGAGCTTCGTCGGCATTGCCCCCTTCGCGATCAACCCCTTCGCGGTGGTGGCGCGGCCGGATTTCCCCGCCAGCACGACCAAGGAATTGGTCGAGCTGATCAAACGGGAGCCGGGCAAATACACCTACTCATCGGCCGGCCTGGGGAGTACCTCGCAGATCGCAGTGGAAACCTTCAAGGGTATTGCCGGACTGGATATTCGGCATGTACCCTTCCAGGGCCAGGCCCCCGCTGTGACGTCTTTGCTGGGCGGCCACACTGATCTGCAGATGCTGCCTGCGGGCAGCGCCGTCGCTCTGGCACGCAGTGGCAAGATCAAAGTCTTTGCCGTCTCCACCAGCGGCCGCTTCTTCGATATGCCGACGACGCCCACGCTGCGCGAAGAAGGCTATCCGAGCATGAATTTCGCCAACTGGTTCGGGCTGGTGGCGCCTGCTGGTGTGCCCGAGGCCATCGTCCAGCGCCTAGCCGCGGAGATGACTGCGGTGCTCGGATCGCCCGAGACGCAGGCCGCCCTGCGCAAGCTCGGGGTGGAGACGTTTCGCCCCATGGCGCCGGCCGCCTTCGAAGAGTTTCTCGTTGGGGAGCGAACGCGCTGGGGCGAGGTGATTCGCGCTGCCCGGATCAAAGCTGACTGACCCTGCCGGCCTATCCTTTGACAGAGCAGCGCCCTATTTGCGCAAGCCCTGCAGCTTGGCAAAGGCCGAGGCCATCGCCCCTTGTGATGTAGGCTCAGGCTGGCGCTGCGGCGGCGGGCGCTGGCCGCGCCCTGCCCCCTCGAATCGGTTTTCACGCGGGCCACCGGTCCGAGCGGGGGCGGTATCGAGCTTCATACTCAGACTGATGCGCTTGCGCGCCATGTCCACCTCCAGCACCCGCACCTTGACGATGTCGCCGGTCTTGACCACTTCGCGCGCATCGCTCACAAATTTGTTGGCGAGTTGGCTCACATGGACCAGCCCGTCTTGGTGAACGCCGAGGTCGACGAAGGCGCCAAACTGCGCCACATTGGACACCGTGCCTTCGAGCACCATGCCCTCTTTGAGGTCGGCCAGATCCTCCACACCCTCGGTAAAGCGCGCCACCTGAAAATCAGGGCGCGGATCACGGCCTGGCTTTTCCAGCTCGGTCAGGATGTCCTTGACCGTGATCACACCAAACTGCTCATTGGCGAACAACTCGGGCTTGAGCGACTTGAGCATATCGGCCCTGCCCATGAGCTCGGCCACGGGTTTGCCGGTGTGCGCCATGATTTTCTCAACCACGGGGTAGGTCTCAGGGTGAACGCCGGTGACGTCCAGGGGGTTACCGCCGGCGCGGATGCGCAAGAAGCCGGCGCTCTGCTCGAAGGTCTTGGGCCCCAAGCCCGTGACCTTGAGCAAGTCGGCGCGGCTTTGGAAGGCGCCGTTGGTGTCACGCCAGCGCACCACTGAACGGGCCGTGGTCTGCGACAGGCCCGAAACCCGCGCCAGCAAGGGGACGCTAGCGGTGTTCAGATCCACTCCGACGCTGTTGACGCAGTCCTCGACCACCGCGTCCAGGCTGCGCGCCAGTTCGCTCTGGTTGACGTCGTGCTGGTATTGGCCCACGCCGATCGACTTGGGGTCGATCTTGACCAACTCAGCCAGCGGATCCTGCAAGCGCCGCGCGATGCTGGCCGCGCCGCGCAAGCTCACATCGACGTCGGGCATCTCCTGCGAGGCAAATTCGCTGGCCGAATACACCGAGGCGCCAGCCTCGCTGACCACCACCTTCTGCAAGGCCTGCTCGGGGTGCAGCTTAGCCAGCTGCTTGATCAGATCGCCGGCGAGCTTGTCGGTCTCGCGGCTGGCGGTGCCGTTGCCGATGGCGATCAGATTAACGCAGTGCTTCTCGCACAACTTGGCCAGGGCGAACAAGGAACCGTCCCAGTCACGGCGCGGCTCGTGTGGGAAGACGGTAGCGGTATCGACCAGCTTGCCGGTGGCATCCACCACCGCCACCTTGACACCGGTGCGTATGCCGGGGTCCAGACCCATGACCACACGCGGTCCGGCCGGTGCTGCCAGCAGCAGGTCGCGCAGGTTGTCGGCAAACACTTTGATCGCCACCTTCTCGGCCTCCTCGCGCAGGCGGGCGAAGAGGTCGCGCTCAAGGGAAAGGCTGAGCTTGACGCGCCAGGTCCAGGCCACCGCCTTGCGGATCAGGTCATCGGCGGGCCTGGCCTTGTGGCTCCAGCCCAGGTGCAGCGCGATCTTGCCTTCGGCCAATGAGACGGAAGGCGGCTTGCCCTGCGCGTCGAGCACTTCGGGCAAACTGAGCTTGGCATCGAGGATCTCCAGGCTGCGCCCCCGGAACACCGCCAAGGCTCTGTGCGAGGGCACGCGACTGATCGGCTCGTCATAGTCAAAGTAGTCGCGGAACTTGGCGTGATCGGAGTTGCTCTCGTCCTTGCCAGCCACCAGCTTGGAGGCCAGCAGACCTTCAGCCCACAGCCAGTTGCGCAGCGACTGCACCAGCGGCGCATCTTCGGCCCAGCGCTCCGAGAGGATGTCGCGCACCCCGTCGAGCACCGCCTGCACGGTGCTGAAGTCGTCGCCGGCCTCGGTCTTGTCCTTGAGCACATAGGCCTGGGCTTCATCCAGAGGCACCCGCTGGGGATCGTTGAACAGCAGGTCAGCCAAAGGCTCAATGCCGGCTTCACGGGCGATCTGGCCCTTGGTGCGGCGCTTGGGTTTAAAGGGCAGGTAGAGGTCTTCCAGGTCTTGCTTGGTGGCGGCCGCCTCGATCGCTGCGCGCAAATCGGGCGTGAGCTTGCCCTGCTCTTCTATGCTTTTGAGTATGGCTATGCGCCGCTCCTGCATCTCCCGCAGGTAACCCAGGCGGTACTGCAACTCGCGCAACTGAATATCGTCAAGGCCGCCGGTGGCCTCTTTGCGGTAACGGGCGATAAAGGGGACTGTGGCTCCACCGTCGAGCAAATCGGCAGCAGCCTCCACTTGTGCCGGCCGAACCCTGAGCTCGGTCGCAATTTGGGCAAGGATGTGATTCATGAAAACTGGCCGCGAGGCCGCGCGAGATAGAGCAAAAAAAGAGCCCGCTTGGCTCGAGGCTGCGGGATTCTGCCACAGGGCAGTTTTCAGGAGGACGGGCGCATTTGTGGGGACCGCGCCATCGCCGCGATAGTGCCTTTGTTCAAGGGCTGGATCTGCTTGATGGCCGCATCGCGCCGAGGGCGGCGCTCCCAATGAGTCGGGTCAAGGCGACGGTTCAAGGCATGGGTCAGTGCTGTGGGAGCTGCGCCCTCGCAGCGATGGGGCCTTCGTTCAAGGGCTGGATCTGCTTGATGGCCGCATCGCGCCGAGGGCGGCGCTCCCAATGAGTCGGGTCAAGGCGACGGTTCAAGGCATGGGTCAGTGCTGTGG
>CANHGF010000162.1 GCA_947460065.1 Comamonadaceae bacterium | reverse complement strand
TGGTCCTGCGGATCAGGCCGGTTTACCTGGATGACATTGAGGTGTTTGATGCTGCTTTGGCTGATCCAAAGGTGGGTTCAGTCGGCGACCGCCTTCATCCTCGCAAGGCCGAACTCGATAGCTTGGATTTCTCCATCACCATCGATCGTGGCCAGGCGCCCCGCGACATCTGGCTCAGGCTGAAGTCCACCAGCACCCGCCAGATACACGCTGACGTGCTGAGCTTTGACGAATGGGAGCATGCCAGTCGGATGCAGCAACTGGTCTTTTCTGTCTACATTGCGCTGATCGTCATTTTTGCCGTGTGGGGCCTGACGGCCTGGGCATTCGGGCGAGAGCTTTTACTGGGCGCCTTTGGATTGAAGCAAACCATGGCCCTGGGTTTTGCCCTGACTTCCCTGGGTTACCTGCGGGTGTTCTGGCCGCTGGCTTGGCCAGCGGATTGGCTGAATCTGATGGCGTCGGTGTTTAGCATCGTTTCCGTCAGCACGGCTGCTTTATTTCATATCGTGTTCACCCGGGAATTTGGGCTGCGGGCATGGGCCCGCGTCGCCCATGCTTTCATACTTTCACTGCAAGTGCTCAAGCTGGCCCTTTTGGCGGCAGGTCACACCATTTTGGCCCTGCAGATCAATATGACTGAAGTGCTCTTGGTGCCGGTCGTGCTGTTGGCTACTGTGGTCACTGCAAACGGCTGGTCACGGGCTGACCCCTTGCGCCCCATTCTGCCAAGGCAGTTGGTGGTCGGCTTTTATGTTTTGTTTGTGATCGCCATGATGATTCCAGCATTGCCCGGCCTGGCACTGCTGGCCGGCGGAGAAATTTCGCTGTATTTCGTGCAGACCCACGGCCTGATGACGGGGGGCCTGATTCTGATCATGCTGCAGTACCGGGCCCGTTTGCGCGGTCGGCAGCAGCGGGAGACGGACCGGGCTCTGGAGCGCAGCGTGATGCAAGCCCTTCAGGATCGCGAGGTTCGCGAAGAACAGGAGCGACTGCTGGAAATGCTGACGCATGAACTCAAGACGCCCCTGGCCACCATGAATATGCGGCTCGATGCCAATACGCCAGGCGGGCGCGATATCAAGCGCGCGATCCGTGACATGAGCGAGGTGATCAACCGCTGCGTACAAGCCAGTCAATTGGAAGACAAGAGGCTCGCACCGGTGGTGCGCTGGTGCGCTGTGGCCGATGTGGTGCGCGATGCGGCAGCCTCATGCCCCAAGCCTGAGCTCGTCAAGTTGACGGTGGACGGTCAAGCGCTGATGAACACCGACCCGCAGTTGCTCTTTATCGTGATCAGCAATTTGCTCGAAAACGCCTGCAAGTACGCCAAAGACACCGCTCCCATCGAACTGGTGCTCAGGCAGTCGCCCGCTGCAGGCGAAGCTGGAGCCTCGGTACTACTGTCGCTGTCCAACCTACCCGGTCAAGCCGGCTGGCCCGATGCCGACAGGCTGTTCGAGAAGTACTACCGCAGCCCGCAGGCCCGCAGGCATTCGGGCACCGGCCTGGGCCTGTACCTGGTCCGCCACCTAGTGCGCCTGCTCGGTGGAGACATCGCCTACGAGCCAGACGCCTCTCATGTGCGCTTTGTCATCAAACTGCCAAGCCACCCGGTGGCTGAACAAGGCGTGCGCGCCCACCACCGGCAGGCGGCCTGAAGGCTGGCGCTCTTAGGCGCTTGCAACTAGGCAGAACCCGCAGCCCCTTGGACGGCGCCGCCCGCAGGCCGCGCGCCCAGCACAAGGCTTGCCGACCGACCCGAGCTGGATTTGGCTTGTTTTGGGAATCGAGCGTGGCACTTATTAACATGCTGGTTTGCGCTCCGCAGAGGGCGTATGAACTGAACTGAGCACTATGCACTCTGGCGGATCAGCTTTGCAGATTTTGGTCGTCGAAGACAACGACAGCCTGCGCGAAGCCACAGTCGATTTTCTGAACGCCAGTGGACACAGCGCCTCGGGTGTGGTCAGTGCCGAGGATGTGGACGACACGCCGCAGGAAGGCCTGCCTGACATCTACCTGATCGACATCAACCTACCCGGCGAGGATGGTTTCAGCCTGGCTGAAAGAATCCGCGCCAGCCAGCCTTTGGTCGGCATTGTGCTGATCACCGCCCGCAGTCGGCTCACCGACCGGGTCGAAGGCTACACCAGCGGTGCCGACTCCTACCTCGTCAAGCCGGTGGAGCAAGCCGAGATGCTCGCTTGCATCAACAGCTTAGGGCGGCGGCTCAAGACGGCTCGCACAGAAGACGTCCAAGGGCTGATCTTTAACAGCCAAACCTTGAACCTCACCGGCCCGGACGGCAAAGTGGCATTGACGCATGGCGAAGGCTTGCTCTTGTCCGCCTTCGGCCGCGCGGCCGGGAACAAACTTGAGCGCTGGCAGGCCATGCAATTGGTCGATGCCAAAGACAAGGGGCTGGTGCCGGCCAACCTGGAAATGCGGATCAGTGCACTGCGTAAAAAGCTGGTCCTGTGTGGCGCGCCCGACAACGCCATTCGCACCATGCGCGGCGTCGGTTATGCGCTGTGCTACCCGGTGCGGGTCATCTAAAAAAGTCTCTCCTGGGGCGCGCAAGACGGCAGCGCCGGCTGGGCTGTCATTGCTGCAACAATCGGCGCACCATGGCCAACGCCGTCCCCTGGGCCCTGTCCCATACCCAAGTCGTCATCGAAGTGGTGGCCACACTGGCCTTTGCGCTTTCAGGCGTGATTGAAGGCGCGCGCAAGCGCCTGGATGCGGTGGGCATCTGTGTGGTGGCGGGCCTGGCCGCCTTTGGCGGAGGGACGGTGCGCGATGTGCTGCTCGACCGCCGGCCGCTGTTTTGGATGCAGCACGCCGGCTGGATCTGGGTGCTGCTGGCGCTGTGCGTGGCGGCCATGGTGTTCATGCGCGCGCGTCACCTGGAGCCGACCGAGCGCGCCATGCAGTGGCCCGACGCACTCGGCCTGGGCCTGTTCACCGCAGTCGGCACGCAGATCGCCCTGGACGCGGGCATGCCGGCCATCGTTGCGGTGGTGCTGGGCATGGTGACCGCCGTCTTTGGTGGCGTGCTGCGCGACATCGTGTGCAATGAAATTCCCCGCGCCTTCAGCGACCACCGGCCTTATGCGGTGTGTGCCTTCGCTGGCGGTTGGGTGATGGTGCTGGCACACAGCCTGGCCTGGCCGCAGTGGGGCGCCCTGCTGGCAGCAGCCGGCACCGCCTGCATGCTGCGGATGGCTGCGCTGTGGCGCAATTGGCGGCTGCCGGCCTGGCAGGCTGGTTAGACTTTGCCCCTATGAAGCACTTATTGCGGATTCTGAGCCTGCTGCTCCCGCTGACCGCAGCTGGCCAGTCGGCGCTGCCGCCGTGCCCGACGGACGTCAGCGTTCGGTGGCATCAGTGCTTTGGAACTTTCGCAGACAAGAGTGAGAGGTACGTCGGAGAGTTCCGCAACGACCGCTATCACGGCCAGGGGACCTACTACTTCACCAGCGGCGCCACTTATACCGGCGAGTTCCGCGACGGCTTGCGCCATGGACGAGGCGCCTACACTTTTGCCAACGGGGTGAGGTTCGTCGGCGAATATCAAGACGGCAAACGAGACGGGCTGGGTATCGAATACGGCCCCGACGGATCCGTCACTCGATCGGGTCAGTGGTCAGACGTCAACTTGACCCAATCGTTTGCGCTCAGCACCCAACGCTTTCCGTTCAGCAGCAGCCCCCGGTCCACAGCCGCCAGTGCGGCCGACCCCAGCCGAGCCGAAAGAGACCGGCTGCTGGCCGAAGCCCAATCCGAGAGGCAGCGCCGCGTGCAGTTGGAGGCGCAGTTGGAAGCAGAGCGCAAGAAGCGGCTCGAAGCGGAGAACCGGCGAGGCAGCGAGCAGGCACAGTCCACCGGCACGGGCTTTTTGGTGGCGCCCGGGCTGCTGATCACCAACCACCATGTGGCGGCCAACTGTCAGCGCCTCGATATCGTCTCGCCCGATGGGCGACGCGCCGCAAAGTTGGTGGACGCCGACGATCTGGTCGATCTGGCGCTGGTGCGCGTCACCGGCCTGTCGGGGCCGGTGGCGTCGATCCGACGAGCCGGCAGCATTCGCCTGGGCGAGGCCGCATATGCCTTCGGCTTTCCCCTGACCGGTTTGCTCAGCGAAGGCGGCAACTTCACCAACGGGGTGGTGAGCAGCCTGCGTGGCATGCGCGACTCGGTCAATCAGATACAGATCACCACGCCGGTACAGCCGGGCAACAGCGGTGGGGCACTGGTGGACTCGGCCGGCGGCGTGATCGGCGTTGTTGCGGCCAAGCTCAATGCCGCAGCGGTTTCACGGGCGACAGGCGACATTCCGCAGAATGTGAACTTTGCGGTTTCCCCGCAAGCCCTGGCAGACTTTCTGCGCAAGAACGCGATAGCAACCCGGGCCGTGGAGCGTGGCGCCGCGCTGGACACCGCCCAGCTGGCTGACACCTTGCGCGGCTTTACCCACCGGGTGGAATGCTCGGGGCCGCCTTCGGCCCCGCCAGCGCAAAGAGCAGCGGAGCCAAGCGCGGCACCGGCCAGTGGCAACACCGCAGTGTGGCTGATCAACCGCTCGGGCGAATCCATCTTCCGGGTATTTGTGTCCTCAACTTCTGCCAACAACTGGGGGACGGACCAGCTGGGCAGCAGCGTCATTGCCAACGGCGAGCGCTACAAGCTCGAGCCAGCGGCCGCACTCGGCTGCGTCTTTGACGTCCGAGTGGAATACAAATCGGGCACCTTCGAGGAAAAGCGACAGCAGGATTTTTGCGTCCTGGATGACCTGGCCTTCAGCGGTGAAGGCCGCCGGACAGCCGCAAGCACAACTGCGGCCAACTGGATCCTAGTAACCACCTCCTCCGCAGACAACGAGTTCTACGTCGACCCGGCCACGATACAGCGCGATGGAGACTACCGGCGTTTCTGGCGACTGCTCAACCTCAAGGTGCCGCTCGATTCGGGCGCCAGCTCGTTTCGCATCTTCCGTGAAATCGACTGCCGCCAACGGCGTGGCCGCAACCTGCAGTGGACGTCCTTCCGTGGCCCCAAGGCCACCGGCGAAGTGGCGCTCTCCAACACGGAGAGCAGCGCCTGGGAATTTATCGCCCCGGACGCAGTGACCAACACTGAGCTGCGTTACGTCTGCGCACGTTAGGGCTGGTGGGGGGCAGGTCACTTGGTCTTGTGCTGCATGACGATTGCTCGTTTGGCCACCTGGTCACCATGGGATACATCTTTGCTGGCTTCCTCAATGCAGCGCCGGACGCGGGAAATGGCCGCACCCCGGGCACAGCTGAAGGGGCCGCCTGAGCGCACATGCACGCGGTATAGTCCTTCGCGGCTTGAATTAAGGCCTTCCAACCCAACCCCTGGTCAACACTCACTCTGCAATGGTGGCTCCCATTCAATCGGCACGAACACCCCAGGCACCGCTGGTGAGACAGAACTTCCCAGGTGGGGCAGCCAGCATCCCGCTGGCCCTTGCGCCCGATCACCTGCGCCCCTGCCTGCTCCCCCACCTGTTGGCCCGCCAGAGGAGCCGGCCGTGAGCGACCAGCCCTCCCCGGCGCTGACGCGCTGCGCCATCCTCGACGACTACCAGGGCATGGCCCTGTCGCTGGCCGATTGGAGCGGGCTGGGCCTGAGCATTACCGTCCACCGGCAACACTACGAGACGCCGCAGGCCGTGGCGCATGCTATCGCCGATGACGAGATTGTGGTGGCCATGCGTGAGCGCACGGTGTTCGACCGCCACCAGTTGTCCCTGCTGCCCAAGCTCAAACTGCTGCTGTCCAGCGGGGCGCGCAACCCAGCCATCGACCTGCACGCCGCCGCCGATTTAGGTATCACCGTGATCGGATCCGACTCCAAGGCCTATCCGACCGCCGAGCTGACCTGGGGCTTGATTCACGCCTTGATGCGCGACATTCCCGGCGAGGACGCGCGACTGCGGCGCGGAGACGGGCCTTGGCAGACCAAGGTCGGCAAGGACCTTCATGGCCGCACCCTGGGCGTTTTTGGTCTGGGCACCCTGGGGCTGCAGGTTACGAGGGTGGCCCAGGCCTTTGGCATGCATACCCTGGCTTGGAGCAACAACCTCACGCCCGAGGCCTGTGCAGCGGCAGGGGTTGAGTATGTGAGCAAGCAAGACTTGCTGCGCCGCTCGGACATCTTGTCCATCCATACCCAGCTCAGTCGCCGTACTGAGGGCG
>CANHGF010000161.1 GCA_947460065.1 Comamonadaceae bacterium | reverse complement strand
TGGTGGTGGCCAGCGCCACGCCCCGGCCAGTGGTGCAGAAGATTTACACCGACGTGGTGCAGGTGATGCGCCGGCCTGAGGTGACGGCGCGGCTGGCCGAATTGGGGCTGGAGCCCAACCCGATTGCCCCCGAGCAGTTTGACACGCTGATCAAAACCGATATCGAGCGCTGGACCCAGCTCGTCAAGACGGCCAACCTGAAGGTCGATTGATGCGCGGGTGGAGGCTCATCCCATGAACATTGAGGCCCTCAGCCATTGCGGTGGCCGCGTCAGCGGCGTCGACCTGCGTGAGCCACTGAGCCCTTCGACGGTTGCGGCCATTGAGTCTGCGATGGACCAGTATGCGGTGCTGGTGTTCCCAGGTCAGCACCTCGACCAGGATCAGCAGATTGCTCTGGCCAGCGCCCTGGGGCCGCTGGAGCTGGGCTTTCGCCGCATCCGGGGCGGCGCGCACCGCCTCAAGTACAACGAGCTGGCCGATATCTCCAATGTCACGGTCGATGGCGAGGTGGCCGGGCGCGACCATCAGAAGATTGTGAGCAACCTGGCCAACCAACTCTGGCACTCGGACAGCTCCTTCCAAAAGCCGCGGGCCAAGTATTCGATGCTGGCCGCCTCTGTGGTGCCGGCCTTGGGTGGCGAGACCGAATTTGCCGATCTGCGCATGGCCTACGACGCCTTGCCCGGCTGGCGGCGCGAGCAGATTGCGGGCCTGCAGGCGGTCCACTTCGCCCTGCATTCACGCTACCTGCTTGGCGATACCGAATACACCCAGGCCCAGAAAGATGCTTTCCCGCCCGTGGTGTGGCCTTTGGTGCAGTCCGACCCACGTACTGGTCGCAAGATCCTCTACGTGGGTGCGCACGCCTGCGCCATTGAAGGCATGGTGCTGGCCGAGGCCAGGCTGCTCCTGATGGACCTGCTCGAGCATGCCACCCAGCGCCAGTTCGTCTATACCCACCGGTGGGCCGAGGGGGATTTGGTCATCTGGGACAATACCTCTACGGTGCACCGGGGCCGTCACTTCGACCTGTCGCAGCGCCGCGAACTGCGCCGGGCCACCACCCGGGAAGTGCTGACCTCGCCCGAGGCAGCAGCCCTTGCCTGAGGCGCGAGCCACAGGGCCATGCCATTGAGGACAGGTTTTTCTTTCATGCATTTTGAGCTTCAAGGTCAGGGCCATCCGGTGGTGCTGATGGCTGGCCTGGGTGGGTTGGGGGCCTTCTGGCGGCCGGTGATGGAGCGGCTGTCGCGGCAGCACCTGTGCATCACCTTCGACCACCCCGGCATGGGGCGCAGCCCGCCGGCGGCGGAGCATTCGATCGGGCACATCGCTACTGAGGTGCTGGGGCTGCTCGAGCAACTCAAATTGCCGTCTGCGCATTTTGTCGGCCATTCCACCGGTGGTTTGGTGGCCCAGGTTCTGGCGCTCGATCACCCGCAGCGGGTCGACCGCATGGTCTTGAGCGCGACCTGGGCGCGGCCGGACCGGCGTTTTCGCGATCTCTTCATGACGCGCCGTGTGGTGCTCGAACGCGCTGGCTTTGGTGCCTACAACGCGGTGGCCAAGCTGCTCGCTTATCCTCCCGATTGGTACGAGGCGAACCTGGCCAGCGCCTCGCCGATTGACTTTGACGCGGGCGGCGATATGGCCACCGCCTTGGCGCGCATTGACATGTTGCTGGCTTTCGACCGGGCCGAGGAACTGAGCCGCCTGCGCGCGCCAACGCTGATCGTCGGCGCCAGCGACGATGCCATCGTGCCGATCAGCCACAGCCATGACCTGGCGCGCCGACTGCCGCAGGCCGCCATGGTGGAGTTGCAAGGCGGGCACTTTCTGCCGCAGACGCAGACGGCGCGCTATGTCGACGAAGTGCAGGCTTTTCTGACTGGGCCGGCCTGAGGTCCAGGGATGTTCAAGTTATACAAAGGAGTTGTGCCATGAAGATGCTGTCTGATCCCTATTTCTTCCAATCGGCTCGCCGGAGTCTGCTGCTCGCTGCTGCGCTGGTGGGCTTGTCTGCGCAAGCGGCCGACCCCTGGCCGGTCAAGCCGATACGGGTCGTGATTCCGTTTACCACCGGCGGTGTGCAGGACACCCTGGCGCGCTCGATTTCCAATGAGCTTGGCGCTGCCTTGGGCCAGCCGGTGATCATCGAAAACCGCCCGGGTGCGGGAGGTACGGTGGCTGCCAACGCGGTGGCCAAGTCGGCGCCTGACGGCTACACCCTGATCCTGGCGGCGGCCAGCCACAACATCAACGGCACGCTTTACTCCAAGCTCAACTACGACCCGGTCAAGGACTTTGTGGGCGCTGCCTACATCGGCAACACCAGCTACATCATGGTGGTCAGCGCCAGCGTACCAGCCAAGAGCGTGGCCGAGTTTGTGAGCTATGCCAAGGCCCGGCCGGGCCAGCTCAACTACGCCACCGCCGGCAGCGGTAGCGCCACCCATCTGGCCATGGCCTATTTCAGCGGCATGGCCGGGCTGGACATCGTGCACATCCCGACCAAGGGCGCCGGCGATGCGATGACCGAGGTGCTGGCCGGGCGCTCGCAGGTGATGATCAACGCCAACAACGTGGCCCTGCCTTTTGCCAAGGACTCACGTGTGCGCCTGCTGGGCGTGACCTCCGACAAGGCCTCGCCCTTTGTGCCTGGGGTCGAGCCGATTTCTGCGGCCTTGCCCGGTTATGTGTTCGACAGCTGGTTCGGTCTGCTCGCCCCTGCCGGCACGCCGGCCGATATCGTCAACAAGCTCAACACGGAAATGAGCAAGGTGCTCAAGCGACCTGAAGTGATTGAGCGTTTGACGCGCCAGGGCATCGAGGCCGGCAGCATGACACCGGAAGCTTTTGGCCAGCTGCTGCGGCAAGACTTTGAGCGCATGGCCAAGGTGGTGAAAACCTCGGGAGCCAAGGCCGATTGAGGGTTACAGCGCCCACAGTTTCGCCAGCGGCTTGCTGAGGGCGTGTGGGAGCGCCCCATCGCTGCGAGGGCGCAGCTCCCACGCCCACACAAACAGTGTTAAAGCTCTGTGGGAGCCCCCACGCCTTCTTTCGAAGCCTCTACGGCTTGCACCGAGCCATGTCTGCAACAATCCTTGGATCATTGCATTTGCTGAGATTTCGCCATGGCCTTGCTGGGCAACATCATTTGGTTTTTCCTGGGCGGCTGGGCGCTGTTTCTCGGATACGTCCTGGGGGCGATTCTGTTCTTCCCCATGTTCATCCCGCTGTTCCGGCTGGCCCTCTACGCCCTGTGGCCCTTCGGTCGTGATGTGGTGACGCGCGCGCAGCTCGATCGCTATCGTCAGATCAAGGGTGGCGGCGGGGACGGCTCTGCCGTTGACACCACGCTCAAACACGTCAGCGCGGTGCTCAATGTGCTGTGGATGCTCACCTTTGGCTGGATGCTCGCCCTGATTCATCTGGCTGCCTCTTTCGCCAACCTCTGCTTCTTCTTTTTGATCGTGACCATCCCTAATATCGGCGGGCACTGGAAGCTGATCCGGGTGGCTTTCCTGCCGTTCAACAAAGTCATCGTGCCCGCCAGCCTGGCCCAGGAGATCCGCGATGGCCTGGCCAAGGCGCGACTGGGGCTTTGATCGGCATTGGACCTCAGGGTTAAGATCTGGCCATGTCGAACTATTCCACGCCCTTTGAGATCCACGTCCATGGCGATGTGCCCCTGCGTCCGGATGTGAATTACGACCAGTTGCAGGAAGCGCTCAAGCCACTGTGGAAATACGCCGGCGCCCGCTCCCTGGCCGCTGGCGCCGTCAGTGCCTATGAGGAAGAGCCCGGCATACGCTTTGACGCCAAGGAAGAGCTGCTGCAGATGTGCTGGACGGTCAGCGGCGGCGAGGACTTCAGGCAGGTGCTCGAAGAGGTGTGCATGGCCCTTAACGACCTGGCTTCCACTGGCGCAGCCCTTGAGGTGACCTTCTACGATACCGACTTTGACGAGGAAGCGGGCGAGGAGGACGAGCCAGCGCAGGCGCGCGATGATTTTGCGATGTATTTCGTTGGCCCGACGCCTGCGGCCATCATGCAGGTTCAGCGCGATCTGCTGGTGCAAGACACCATCGGTCTGCTTGAGCGCCACTTTGACAGCTCTGAGCTCGGCGAGGTGGTCGGTGCCATCGACCGCCTGTTCGACAAGCGCCTGAACGATCTGGCCAATTCGATGCAGTTGGGCCGTCCGCCCCGCGGTGCGGGAGGGTCATCGGGCAGTCACGGCGGCGGCCGCAAGCCGCGGCATCTGCACTGAGCGCCGGCGTCCGGGCACAGCCGCTGACCTTCAGTCGCCCTCGCCCTTGATCAGGGGCGTGATCACGCCCTCGTTCATCCAGCGCACCAGCGCCGTGCCAACTTGAGCGCTGCGCTCGGAATAGCTGTGGTAACTGGCCTTGCCACAGACGTCGGACCAGCGGTTGCCGCCGACCACCGTCATCAGCCCGTGCAGCGCCTGTTTGCGCGCAAATTCGTACGGGGCGAAACGGCACAGATCGCCCTTGTGGTGCAGGTAGATGCTGTTTTTGGGCAGCATCTCGGGCTTGACCTGGGCAGTGGTCGAGGCATAGCCCGAGTAGGGGCCGCCGCCGGGCACGGACTGGGTGGCCGAATGCACGCTGCCGGCCAGCTCGCCCCCCAGGTGGACGGCCAGCCAGTGGCTGCTGACCGCGCCATAGCTGTGGCCCATCACATAAATCTCTTTCATGGGCAGCGTCTGCCGGGTGCGCTCGATCAGGGCGCGCACATCCTGCGCATGCAGCTGGCTTGAGCGGTAGCTGTCATCGCAGGCGGTGGGGTTGGCGCCGCGCGCACCCCATTGGTCGGTCGGGCAGTCGACCGTCATCAGCGAAATGCCGGCCTGGTGCAGCAGCGGCTTGAGCTCCTGCACATGTTGCTGCAGGTACAGAAAGCTGGGCCGTCCATCCTTGACTTCGATGCGTGGGATGCCAGGCCAGCCGGGAAACACCATCAGCAGCTTGCCATTGGGCTGCGGCGCCGGGTCAAGCAGGCCGCGAATGGCCACCGGCTTGTCGGCGCTGCTGCGCGGTAAGGGCGCTTCGATCACTTCGATGCTTTGAGCCGACGCAGCCACTGCGCCGGTCAGGCCGATGAGGCCAATGAGGCTCAGGAGGGTGACTTTGATCATCTGGGGGATCCTTGGGACAGGGTCGTCGTTCGGCCGTGGCGGCTTCAGGGCAGGCCCACCGTGCTGGCGTGCAGGTCGGGCGCCAGCCAGCGCCGCGCTGCCGCCTGCAGGCCTTCGCTGGGCCCGGTGCTGATGAGCTCGATGTGTCCTTGCCCACTGGGCGCCGGCGCGGCCAAATCGGCCAGTCGGCTGCGGGTTTGCCGGGCCACCGGAGCGCCGGTATCGACCAGGCAAACCTCGGACCCGGCCAGCGCCTGCAGCTGGTCCGCGATGAAAGGGTAGTGGGTGCAGCCCAGCACCAAGGTGTCGATCTGGCCGCTGCCTGTGCCCAATTCGCCCAGGGCCTGCACATGTTCGCTGGCGCAAGCCAGCAAGTCGGCTTGTGCTTGCGCACTGCCCTGTACGCTGTTTTCGATGGCCAGGGCCAGGCCGTCGCAGGCACGCAGCACAAATTGCGCCTGCTCACGCAGCGGTTCAAGCAGGCGCGCAAATTTGTCGCTGGCCAGGGTCATGCGGGTGGCCAGCACGCCGATGCGGCGGCTGCGGCTGAGCGCCAGTGCGGGCTTGAGGGCGGGCTCCACGCCGATGATGGGCAGGTCCGGATGCTCGCTGCGCAAGTGTTCGATGGCCGCGGCGGTGGCGGTATTGCAAGCCACCACCAGGGCCTGAACGCCGCGCCCGCGCAAGTGCTCGGTAATGCGGCGGGCGCGGGCGAGCACATGGTCGGTCTCGCGCTCGCCATAAGGCCCGTGGCCGCTGTCGGCCAGGTAGATGAAGTCCTGCTCGGGCAGTTCGCGCCGCAGGGCCTGCAGGATGCTCAGGCCGCCGATGCCGCTGTCGTAGACGCCGATCACCGTTGCTGCGCTATGGGGGTGATCAGGCTCAGGCCGAGACCACCGGGATGGACTTGAATTCCCCCGAAGCGATGCGCTGGCTCCATTCGGCCGGGCCAGTGATGTGGGCACTGGTGCCGCCTGCGTCGACCGCCACCGTCACCGGCATGTCGACCACATCGAATTCATAAATCGCTTCCATGCCCAAGTCGGCAAAGCCCACCACCTTGGCGTGTTT
>CANHGF010000160.1 GCA_947460065.1 Comamonadaceae bacterium | reverse complement strand
TGGTCACCGCCGCAGCAATCATGACGGCGGCGGCAGGCAGCTCGGTGCTGCGCGCCACATCGCCTTCTTCGATGGCTTTGCTCAGCCTTCGGCCTGTGGCCTCTTCTGTTCTTTCGGCGCTGTCGTCACTCATGGGCGCCTCCTCAGGACAGACCGACCAGAACCCGGGTCTGGGTCAGGCCTTGGGTCCACAGCCATTGCAGACGGGCGCCGATGTTGGCCATGGACATAACCAGCACCAGAAAACCGATGATGATCGTGGCCGGCAGGCCGACGGCAAAAATATTGAGACTGGGGGCAGCGCGGGTGATCACGCCGATGCCGATGTTGATGAACAGCAGGGTCACCATGACCGGCATCGCGATCAGCACGGCTCCCAGAAAGATCATCGAGCTCCAGGCCAGCATCTGGCGCCAGCTCTGATCGACCAAGATCACCTGGCCCACAGGCAGGCTGGAAAAACTCTCGACCAGCAAGGCCAGCAGCAGGCCGTGACCGCCCAGGCCGACAAAAATCAGGGTGGCCACCACAATCAGAAACTGGGCGATGGTGGGCACATTGCCCAGGTTGGGGTCGATCATCATGGCCATGGACAGGCCCATGGAATTGGAAATCGTCTGACCGGCCACCACCACCGCTGCAATGGCCACCTGCAAGATCAGACCCATCATCAGACCAATGGTGATTTGATTGGCAATTTCCAGCAAACCGGCGGCCGACAGCGGGTCGATGCGGGGCCAATCGAACATCGGGTAGACCATCACCGCCAGCGCCAAGGCCAGCAGGATGCGAATGCGGGTGGTCATGGCCGGCAGCGAAAACACGGGCGCAAACAGCATCAGGGCCGACATGCGCAGCATGGGCCAAAGCAGCGCATAAAAGCGCTCCACGATGTCGATGGCGGCAACCGAGATCACGATAGGCTCAGGTAAACAGGGTCGGTATGCGCAGGAACAGACCGCGCATGTAATCGACCAGGGTGGCGATCTGCCAGCCGCCCACCACCACCAGGGTCAGAGAAATAGCCACCAGCTTGGGGATGAAGCTCAATGTGGCTTCGTTGATCGACGTGGCGGCCTGCACGATACCCACCACCAGGCCCACACCCAGGGCCACCAGCAGCAGCGGGGCCGACACCAGCATGGTGATCCAGAGGGCTTGGGAGCCCAGTTCTACAACGGTGGAGGTATCCATGGGGGCGTTCCAGGTTTCAGAGGGTGAAGCTCGATGCCAGCGAGCCCATGATCAGCCCCCAACCATCGACCAGCACAAACAGCATGAGCTTGAAGGGCATGGAGATCATCATGGGCGAGAGCATCATCATGCCCATGGACATCAGCACGCTGGCGACGATCAGGTCAATCACCACGAAGGGGATGTAGATCAGAAAGCCGATGGTAAAGGCGCTCTTGAGCTCGGAGGTGATGAAAGCGGGCACTAGGGTGGTGAAGGGCACGGAGGCCGCATCGAGCGGCTCGCCCTTGCGCGCGATTTGCATGAACAGGGCGATGTCGTCCTGGCGGGTCTGCTTGAGCATGAATTCGCGAATCGGCCCCTCGGCCGCAGCCATGGCCCGATCAGCACTCATGCCGTTGTTCATGAAGGGAACCACCGCGTTTTGATACACATCGCTGAGCACCGGCTGCATGATGAACAGCGACAGAAACAG
This sequence comes from Comamonadaceae bacterium, assembly GCA_947460065.1. Classification (GTDB taxonomy): domain Bacteria; phylum Pseudomonadota; class Gammaproteobacteria; order Burkholderiales; family Burkholderiaceae_C; genus Polaromonas. Next base: position 4,617 of record CANHGF010000160.1, on the reverse strand, counting down.
CGACAGACCGACCAGCACCATATTGGGCGGCGTCTGACCGGTGCCCAAGGCCTGGCGCAGCAGCGACATCACGATGATGATGCGCACAAAGGAGGTCATCATCAGCAGCAGCGAAGGCAGCAGCGTCAGCGTGGTCATCAAGGCCAGCAGCTGCAGCGTGATGCTGTACTGGGTACCGCGCGGACCCTGGGTGGTCGTCACCATGGGCAGCCCCTGCGCCCAAGATTGCAGGGGCATGGCCAGCACCACCAGAACCAGCACGGACAGGGCGAGCCAACGCCCCAAGGATTTAGGAGCCACTGCGCGACTCCCTGTCGAGCAGGGCCCGGGCGGTCATCGGATAGCTCAGATCGCCGGCAGCGCCCTGGTTTTGAGGATCGCCAGCGGCGTCAATGGCCGCTTTAGCGTTAGCAGCGCCGGCAGCATCGCCCGTCACAGGCCATTGGCCCAAAGCGGTCATCTGGCCGGGCGACAGGCCCACCAGAACCTCGTGGCCATCGACCCGCACCAGCGCGATCTTTTGACGCGGGCCCACGCCCACGCTTTCGACGATCTGCAAGCGCCGGCCAGGCAGGCTTTGGCCCATCTGGGTCTGCATGCGTTTGAGGCCCCAAAGCAAGGCCCCCATCAGTCCGAAGACCAGGATGAGGCTGCCGATGATGCGCAAGGTATCCATGGGGCTGGGTCTGTGGCGATCAGAGGTTTTTCATGCGCTCGGAGGCGGGCACCACGCGCGTCAGGCGGATGCCGTAGCGGTCATTGACCAGCACCACCTCGCCTTGGGCCACCACGGTCTTGTTGACCAGCAGGTCCAGCGGCTCGCCGGCGATGTGGTCGAGCTCGACCACGCTGCCCTGCGTCAGACGCATCAGGTCGCGGATCTTGATCATGGCGCGCCCCACTTCCACAGACAGGGTGACCTGAATGTTTTGCAGGACGTCGGGATTGATCTGGTTGTCGGCGCCGGTGTTGTTTGGGTTGTCGCTCATGCTCGCGGGTCCTGAGGTTTATTGCATGCCAGGAATGACACTGCGCTGAATCTGCACCGCCGTCTGGCTGCCCAGATTGCCCACCTCGACATCGAAGGCAGGCACTTCGTTGATCAGCAGACGGGCCAGATCGGGCTTTTTGAAAAAGAGAACATCGCCGGGCTGCATGGACTCGATGGCACCCAGGCTGGTGGGGATGTCGCCCAGCATGACGCGCATCTCCACCGATGCGCTGTCGACCGCCACGCCCAGGTCGTTGCGCCACTGGTTGTCCGATTCCTCGTTGCCGTCGCCGGTCTGCACCCGGCTGCGCAGCAGGTCACGCACCGGCTTGAGCGAGGCATAGGGGTAGACCAAGTCGATGAAGCCCTGGGTGGTGGGGCCGGCCTCAACCTCAAAGCGCGAGAGGATCACCAGATCGTTCTCGTCGGCAATCTGCGCGAACTGCGGGTTGATCTCAGAGCTCACCACCTCTTGATCGATGTCCATGATGGGCGACCAGGCGTCCTTGAGCGAACGGAAGAACACTTCGAGGATCATGTTGATGATCCGGGTCTCGGTGGGGGTGAACAGGCGGGTGGGAGGCAGCTGCGCCACGCCCCGGCCGAAACCGCCGAAAAAACTGTCGAGCGAGCTGAACACCACCACCGGGTCGATGGCCACGATGGAGTAGCCGCGCAGCGGGTTCATCCGGACCATATTGACCGACAGCGGCGCCCGCAAGCCCTTGAGGTAGTCGCCAAAGCGCGAAATCTGCACCCGGTTGGGCGAGACGCGCGGGCTAGAGCGCAACATCTCGAGCAGGCCCAGGCGGAAGGTCCGCACAAAGCGCTCGTTGATCATGTCGATGGACGCCACATTGACGCCCAGGCTCGAATCCTCGCTGGCCAGGTCGTGCTTGCGCACCCGCATGGCGGTGTTGTAGCCGGTATCGACGGGGATGCTGCCGTCGTTGATGCCCTCGGCCAGTGCCGAGAGCTCCTCCGCGGACAACAGTTGATCGGTCATGGTGTGAGGTCTAGTTGCAGCCAGGGGTAACGCGCTTACTGCACGATAAAGGAGGTGAAGAAGACGTCTTCAACGCCGCCAAATTCCTCGAACTTTTCCAGCAGCGCGTTCATGGCGTCGCGCAGCTTCTTGGCCAGATCGACCCGAAACTCCGGCTTGTTGATGTCGGCGTCCTGCGACTGGCGCATGACGTCCATCATCACCGAACGCAAGGCAAACTCGTGCTTCTTCAGGTTGTCGATGACCTTCTGGTCGTAGCGGGTCATGACCGCGACCTGGATGGACATCACCCTCTTGGACCCGGTCACATTGACCAGGAACTCGTTTTCCATCTTGAAGTAGTTGAAGTCAAAGCGCTCGGCCTGGGGCGACTTTTTCAGCTTTTCAGGCTTGCCGTCCTTGCCGTCCTTGCCCTTACCGTCCTTGCCAGCGGCGTCAACCTCAGGGTCGAGGCCCAGCGCGATGCGCTCCTCGGCGGTCAGGGTGGGCGGCTTGGGCTTGAAAAAGCCGGTGAAGTACAGGGTGGCCAGCATCGTGCCGGCCACGAGCACGATCAAGCCGACCGCTCCCAGGATGATGGGAATCAGCTTGGACTTGGGCTTTTGCTCCGCACCTTCTTCAACAACTGCTGCTTCTTCTGCCATGACTTACCCCTCAGGTGTCTCCCGTGCGATGCGCCAGCCTCTATCAGGCCAGCATATCCCAGGCACTCGTACCTCGGCGCGGCCTTGCGACCGCCTGCGCCGCTAGCTGCTCCCCTGAGCCTACATCGCGACCATTTGCCGTCTCATCTCTTTGATCCGGCCCACGTCCAGGTGTCGGATTTCCGCCAGATTGGCGGTTGGAATCCCCTTGTACCCAGACATTAGCAACTGCCGTGCCTGACTGCGACAGACTCTCGCGCAGTCGGGACAGGCCCTGGGAGATCAGATCGCGTGTAAGCTGATTGTCACTGCGAAACACTGCATCCAGGCCACCGGCGCTCATATCCAGGTCCAGATCGATGCGCCCAAGGTGGGCCGGATCCAGTCGCATCTGAACCTTCCACTCGCCGCGCTCGAGCTGGCTTTGCAGGCGCTGACCCAGTGCCTCGCCCATGCGCTGGGCCAGTTGCTCATATTGTTCGGCCCGCTGGGCGGCGGTGCTGGTCCAGGGCGTGGCGGTGCTGGCGCTCGGCGCCAGATTCTGCGTGCGGCCGGCTTCATGGAGCACATGCGAGCCGGTCGCGCCCGGCTGCTCGAGCGCCTGGGCGTCCGAGGCGTCTGCCGCATCGGTGGCCGGCGCAGCCGAGGGGCCGGACGGGGCGACCAGGCCCAGGCCCCGCATATCCAAGCGCAGCAGCCCGACGGCGGCGACCGACTGGCCGGCCACCGAGCCCCAGGTGGCCTGCTCGCCGGTGCCGGCCATGGCGGCCAGGCGCTGGGTGATGAACTCACTGGGCGCCAGCCGCAGGCGCAAGACTTCAGGCATGTCCTCAGGCTGGACATCAGACAGGGGGCTGGCGGCGACGGCTGCCTGGGCCCCTAATTCATGCACCGCCAGCGCAGCCTGGGGCGCCCCCACCGACTGCACCTGCCAGCTCAACTGGCTGACCTGGCCACTTTGTGCGATGGCGGAAATGCCTGCGGCCTGGGCCGCAGCACCGGGCAGCGTGGCGCTGACCGACAGGGCTGCTTTGCCGGTATCGGCCGGCGCCTTGGCGACCTGCCCGCGCCCCATCAAGGCGGGAACAAGGGCTCCGGTGGCCAGGGCCAGAGATTGCTGCAAAGCCACCTCTTCAGCGGAGGGCGCGGCAGAGCCCTCGCCCATCATGGCGGCGGCCTGCTCCAGGGGCTGGACCATCAGGGGACGCAAGCCGCCCAGAGCCAGCGCGGCACCGATCATGGTGCCGGCTTCCGGCGCGGCACCGATCTTGGTGCCGGCGTCTGCGCCGGACGCATCCGCCGACATCATGCCCGGCGCAGCGCCAAACAAGGCGCGCACTGTGGTTTCATCCAGTCCCTGGCCGCGCGCAAAGGCCGCCAGACTGGCGGCGTCAGGCAAGGGTTCGGCCACGGTAATGACCTCGATCTGGGAGCTGATGGGAAGAGCCTGCAGCCCGGCGGCGGCAAGATCTTGCCGGGCGCCCGGGTCCATCAGGTGCCCCAGCAAGTTGGCGAAATCGGCCCCCCGCATGGACGGCTGCGCAGCGCCTGGGCTGGCCTCCGCGGTGAGGTTGACGGAGGCGGGGGAAACAGCAGAAATCAGTGAAGCGTCCATGGGTGGCTTAGGCTGAATAAAGAGGCAGCCCGAAGGCGGGCCCCAGCGATATAGCAAAAAGCATGACCGGACAGGACTTGCCGGTACCTGCAGACCCAGGGGGGCACGGCCGCACTGTCAATTTTTCATGGCACGGACTTTGCAGAACCTGTCCGAGCGCGGCCTGAAAACCGCAAAAACCGACCTCACAGCCTTTCCAAACCGACAAAGCGATCGCCATGAGCACCTTGACGCTGTCAAACCTCCGACAGAGCCTGACCCAGGTCAGCATGGCCGGACTGAGCATTCCGGCACTGGTGCTGCTGATCGTGGCCATGCTGGTGCTGCCACTGCCGGCCTGGCTGCTGGATGTGCTGTTCAC
>CANHGF010000159.1 GCA_947460065.1 Comamonadaceae bacterium | reverse complement strand
GTTGAAGATGGAGCTGTACTTGGCTTTCCCCGAGAGCAGCGCGGCGGTCATTTCGTCGCGCGAGGTGCCGAGGGTTTCGGCGGCGGCGTACAGGTAAAGACCGTGGCCCCCTTCGTCTTGCACCTTGGCCAGCAAGATGGCCTTGCGCTTGAGGCTGGGCGCGCGGCTGATCCAGTTGCCCTCGGGCAGCATGCCCACAATCTCACTGTGTGCATGCTGGCTGATCTGGCGCACCAGGGTCTTGCGGTAGGCCTCGGGCATCCAGTCTTGCGGCTCGATGCGGCCGTCGGCGTCAATGCAAGCGTCAAAGCGGGCCATGCGCTCGGCCGGCTCGCTCAGGGCCAGCGGCTGCACCGTGCGGCTGCCGGCCTCATCAGGCACGCTCATCGATTGGGTATACATGGTCTGTTCTCCTGAATGCTGCTGAAAATTTCCGGCCCTCAAACCTGCGCCGGTCGCTCATCCCAGACCCGCCGGGCCTTGCCTGTCTGGGTTCGGGGCAAGGCGCCAAAGTCCATCACCTGCACCTCGGTGGACACCCCCACCAGGGTCTTGATGCGCTGCTGCACCGAGCGCGCCAGCGCGCTGCGCTCATCGGCGCTGATGCGACCGCTGATCGCCGGCTGCAGTTCACAGCGCACCTGAACATTGTCCAAGTGGCCGTCGCGGGTGAGCACGATCTGGTAATTGCCCGACAGATGCGGCTCGCGCAGCACCTGCTCCTCAATCTGGGTCGGAAACACATTGACGCCGCGCACGATCAGCATGTCGTCGGAGCGGCCGACGATGCGGCTCATGCGGCGAAACGAGCGGCTGGTGGGCGGCAGCAGCCGGGTGAGATCGCGGGTGCGGTAGCGGATGATGGGCAAGGCCTGCTTGGTCAGCGAGGTAAACACCAGTTCACCCTCCTGGCCATCGGCCACCGGTTCGCCGGTCTCGGGGTTGATGATCTCCGGGTAGAAATGGTCCTCCCAGATCACCGGGCCATCCTTGCTCTCTATGCATTCGCAGGCCACGCCAGGGCCCATGACCTCGGACAGGCCATAGATGTCGACCGCGTCGAGCCCCAGCTTGCGCTCGATCTCACCGCGCATGCCCTCACCCCAGGGCTCAGCCCCAAAGATGCCGACCTTGAGCGAGATGTCCTCAGGGGCGATGCCCATGCGTGCGAATTCCTCGGCAATGACCAGCGAGTACGAGGGGGTGACCATGATGATGTCGGGCTTGAAGTCGACGATCAACTGCACCTGCTTTTCGGTCTGACCGCCCGACATGGGCACCACGGTGCAACCCAGACGCTCGGCGCCGTAATGCGCGCCCAGCCCGCCGGTGAACAGGCCATAGCCATAGGCCACATGCACCATATCGCCCGGCCGGCCACCGGCGGCGCGGATCGAGCGGGCCACCAGATCGGCCCAGTTGTCGATATCGGTCTGCGTGTAGCCCACCACGGTCGGCTTGCCGGTGGTGCCTGAGGAGGCATGCACCCTGACCACCTGTTCGCGCGGTACCGCAAACAGGCCAAAGGGATAGTTATCACGCAGATCGGCCTTGGTGGTGAAAGGAAAGCGCGCCAGGTCGGCCAGGGTTTTAAGCTCGTCCGGATGAACGCCCTGCGCCTCGAACTTGCGCCGGTAGTGCGGCACATGGTCATAGGCCTGCTTGAGCGTCCAGCGCAGGCGCTCGACTTGCAGGGCGCTGATCTCATCGCGGCTGGCGGTCTCTATAGGATCGAGATCGCCGGGGCGGGGCGTCTTGACGGGCATGTTGTCTCCTGGACTTGCTTTGGTTTTGTATTGGCTCGTCGTACGGCTCAGGCTGGATCGGACAGGCTGGCGATGACCTCGCCTTCGATGCGGTAACTCTTGCCGCGAAACAAGGCCACCGTCTTGCCGCCGCGCACGCTCACGGCAATGTCATAGACACCCGTGCGACCCGAACGGGAACGCTCGATTGCCTCGGCCTGCAGCACATCGCCCAGCCTGGCCGGCGCCAGAAAGTCGATGTGACAGGCCGAAGCCACCGTGTTGCGGTTGTAGCTGTTGCAGGCAAAGGCAAAGGCGCTGTCGGCCAACAAGAAGATGAAACCGCCATGGCAGATCTCGTGGCCATTGAGCATGTCCTGCCGCACCGGCATGGACAGCAGGGCCTGCCCGGGCGCGATGCGGTCAATGGCCATGCCCAGGCCCTGGGTGGCACGGTCGCGCGCCCACAGGGCATGGGCAGCGGCCTCGGCCAGGGCCTGCGGATCGGTGGGCGTGTGCTCGCTGGCGCTCATGGGGTGTACTCCGATTGAAGGTGGTGGGCGCTGCAAAGCATCAACCCTGGAAGCGCGCCGGCCGCTTTTCAAGAAAGGCGCTCACGCCCTCGATGTAATCGGCGCTGCGACCGAGCTCGTGCATCAGCATGGCCTCATACGCCAGGTGCTCGCTCAGGTTGTGCGCCTGCGCGGCCAGCATGGCCTGGCGGGTGCGCACCATCGCATGGGTGGGCAGTTGGGCCAGCTGTGCGCACAAGGCGTCGACCGCAGTGGCCAGTTGGTCGTCGGCGTGGCATTCCCAAATCAAGCCCCACTGCGCCGCCTTGGCCGCGCCGAGCTTGTGACCCGTCAGAGCCAGGCCCATGGCGCGGGCCAGGCCCACGCGCTGCGGCACGGCCCAGGACGCGCCGGTATCGGGAATCAGCCCGATCTTGGCAAAAGGCAGCATGAAGGCGGCCGACTCGCCCGCCAGCACCATATCGCAGGCCAGCGCCAGGCTGGCCCCGGCGCCAGCGGCGATGCCATGCACCATGGCCACTGTGGGCACGCGCAGCTGCGTCAGGCGCTGCACCAGGGGCCCATAGTCGCGCTCGACCACCGCGCCCAGAGAAGGCGGCGGCTCGCCCGGCTTGAAAGCCACCGCCGGGTCGGCCAGGTCCTGGCCGGCACAAAAGCCCTTGCCTTCGGCCGCCAGCACCAGCACCCGCACCTGGGCCAAATCACCCTGGCCCTGCTGCAAGGCGTCGAGCACCTCGCGCAACTCGGAATGCATCTGACCGGTAAAAGAATTGAGCTTATCGGGCCGGTTCAGGCTCAGGCGCAGCACCGCACCGGTCTGCACCAAACGGATCGTCTTCAAGTCATCGAAGGCCATGGGGATTCCTTTATTCCACGTGATAGCGGCGCTGCACCACCCGAAAGCGGTTGGCGACAAAGGCCGAGTCGGCATAGCTGGCATTGGCCGCCGGATTGCCACCCGTGCCATGGTAGTCAGAATAAGCCGCCGACTGATTGACATAGACCGAGCCGGTGAGGTTGATCGACAGCGCCACCTTGGCGCGCCAGCTCGCCTCGGTGACGGCCTGCAACACCTCTTGCCGGGTGGAATACACGCCGACCGTCAGCGCGCCATGCTCATGGACCATGCGCTCTGACAGCCGCACCGCCGCCTCGGTATCGGGCACGCCGACCACAAAGGCGATCGGCCCAAAGCGCTCCTGCATATAGGCTGACTCGTCGGCCGCATCACAGGCCAGCAAGACCGGGGTGTGTACCCGGGCCTGCGGGAACTCGGGATGGCTCACCGGCTGCGAAGCACGGACCACCCGACCCCACTGGCCCGACTGCGCCTGCGCGATGCGGGTCAGGGTGTCCTCCGACTGGATGGCTCCCAGCACCGCACACGCCACCTCGGGCTTGGCCAGCAGACGGTCGATGGCCGCAGCCAGATCGGTCTGCACCTGCTCCAAGCTCTTGGGGCCCTGATCGGTGTCAATACCGCCCCGGGGCACCAAGAGGGCCTGGCTGGTGGTGCACATCTGGCCTGAATACAGGCACAGTGTGAAAGCCAGGTTGTCGAGCATTGCCTGGTAGGCCGAGGTCGAGTCGATCAGCACATGATTGAGGCCAGCCAGTTCGGCATAAACCTGGGCCTGAGCGCAGTGCTCCAGCAGCCAGCGACCAAAGACATTGCCACCGGTGAAGTCGATTGAACGCACGGCCGGGTGCGTGGCCAGGCTCTGTGTGGCCGCGGGACTGGCCGGCACGCACAGGCTGACCAGATTCGGGTCTTGCCCCTGCGCCGCCAACAAGTCACGCAAGATCCTGACGGTGATGGCTGCGGGCAGCACCGCATGCGGGTGCGGCTTGACGATCACCGCGTTGCCAGTGGCCAGGGCCGCGAACAGGCCGGGGTAGGTGTTCCAGGTCGGGAAGGTGCCGCAGCCGATGACCAAAGCGACGCCGCGGCCGACGATCTCGAAATGCTTGCGCATGCGTATCGGCGGATTCTTGCCCTGCGGCTTTTCCCACAGGGCCTGCTCGGGCACGCGGCTTTGCTCCTGCCAGGCATAGGCCAGCGCTTCCAGCGCCCGGTCCTGCGCATGCGGGCCGCCAGCCTGAAAGGCCATCATCCAGGCCTGCCCAGTGGTGAGCATGACGGCATGGGCAATCTCAAAGCTGCGGGCATTGAGTTCGGTGATGGCCTGCGCGCACAGACCCACCCGCTCGCGGGCACCCAACCGCTGCCAGCCTGGCATGGCCGCCTGGGCGGCATCGATCAGGGCCTGCGCCTCACAGACCGGATAGCTCACGCCGAGCGGGGCACCATAGGGCGAGACCTCGGGGCTGATCCAGTCGCTCTGGCCGGGCTGGTCAAGTTCAAAGCGCTGACCTAGATACGATTCAAAGGCTGCTCGACCGGCCGCTGGTGCTGACTCACCATAAGCCTTGGGGCTGGGCATCTCCGCAAAAGGTGACCAATAGCCACGCTGGGCAATGGCCTGCACGGCCCCATCAATCAATGCCTGGTGTTTTTCGAACAGCGACATGGCTCAGCGCTCCTTTATGTGACAAATTATTATATTTAAACGTGATTTTTGTATCACTTAAAGCGAATTCTCAGCGATTCGCCTTATTTCAAACCTAGTGTTTACCCTGATTTCAGCCCGCCTAGACGGCGCAGCTAGACTGCGCAGACTGCACCCCGCCCTGTGCGGCCACCTCCCAACCCCGCCACTTCCAGACAGCCCATGACAGCGCAGCGCCTCACGCCCCCCGTGCTGCTGGCGCTGGCGCTGTCCATGGCCGCAGCGGTGTCGCTGGGCATCACACGCTTCGCCTACGGGCTGCTGCTGCCCATCATGCGCGATGACCTGGGCTGGTCCTACACCTTGGCCGGCGCCATGAACACCGCCAATGCCCTGGGCTATCTGGTGGGCGCGCTCAGCGCGCCAGCCTTGCTGCGGCGCTGGGGTGCGGGCGCTGCGGTGCTGGTCGGGGCGGTCGGTGCCAGCGCCTTCATGGCCCTGACCGGCTTTTTTCGGCTGGCCGAGCCCCTGCTGCTGCAGCGCCTGCTGGCCGGCGTGGCCAGCGCCTGGCTCTTTGTGGCCGCCGGCCTGCTGACCGCACAACTGGCTGCACGCCACCCTGGCCAAAGCGGCTGGCTGCTGGGCATCTACTACGGCGGCACCGGCTGGGGCATTGCAGCCTCGGCGCTGGTGGTCCCTGCGGTGGCGGCTCAAGGCGGCCCCTGGCAGAGCGCCTGGTGGGCCCTGTCCTTGCTGTGCGCTGCGGCCACGGCGGTATTGGTGTGGCCGGTGCGTGCGCTGCGCCAGGTGCAGGCAAGCACCCAGGGCAGCGCGCGCAGCACCCTGCCCTGGCAGCGCTGCCTGCCGATGCTGGCCGGCTACGGCTGCTTCGGCATTGGCTATATCGGCTACATGACCTTCGTCATTGCGCTGCTGCGCGAGCAGGGCGTGAGCGCGCCAAGCCGTACCGTGTTCTACCTCGTGCTGGGTCTGGCGGTGGTGGCCTCAGCGCGCATCTGGGCCGGCCTGCTCGAGCGCTGCCGCGAAGGTCAGGCCCTGGGACTGCTCAATGGCTTGCTGGGTCTGGCAACGCTGATACCGGCCTTGACTTCAAGGCCTTGGGCCTTGCTGCTGTCGGGCCTGCTGTTCGGCGGCGTCTTCCTGTCCGTGGTGGCGTCGACCACCGCCTGGGTGCGGCACAACCTGCCAGCTTTTCAATGGACGCAAGGCATCACCTTGTTTACCGTGGTGTTTGCGGTCGGCCAGGTCATAGGCCCGGCCGGGGCCGGATGGATTGCCGACAGCCTGGCCGGCCCAGGTGGCTCAGCAGGCCTGAGCGTGGGGCTGATGGCCTCGGCCGGCGTACTCTGGCTGGGCAGCGCCTTGGCGCTCATGCAAAAACCGCTGGGGCGCTAGTCCCGGTCCGGGCGAGGCCGGCCTACGGCGTCAACGGCCTTTGGATTTGTTGGCGTCGGACTTTTTGTCTGGAATGACAGCAT
>CANHGF010000158.1 GCA_947460065.1 Comamonadaceae bacterium | reverse complement strand
GATCAAGTAATGTCCATGCTCACCCTGGCGCTCTCCAAGGGCCGCATTTTTGACGATACCCTGCCCCTGCTGCGCGCCGCCGGCATCGAGGTGCTCGACGACCCCGAGAAATCGCGCAAGCTGATCCTGGCCACCAACCGGCCGGACCTGCGGGTGGTGCTGGTGCGTGCCACCGATGTGCCCACTTATGTGCAGCACGGCGGCGCCGACCTGGGCGTGGTCGGCAAGGACACCCTGCTTGAATCGGGCAGCGAGGGCCTGTACCAGCCGCTGGACCTGCAGATCGCCAAGTGCCGCATCAGCGTGGCCGTGCGCGAAGACTTTGATTACGCCGCCGCCGTTCGCCAGGGCTCGCGCCTGAAGGTGGCCACCAAGTACGTGGCCATCGCCCGCGATTTTTTCGCCAGCAAGGGCGTGCACGTGGACCTGATCAAGCTTTACGGCAGCATGGAGCTGGCCCCGCTCACCGGCCTGGCCGATGCCATCGTGGATCTGGTGTCCACCGGCAGCACGCTCAAGGCCAACCACCTGGTGGAGGTCGAGCGGATCATGGACATCAGCTCGCGCCTGGTGGTCAACCAGACCGCCCTCAAGCTCAAGCGCGAGCCCATCCGCCAGATCATCGACGCCATGGCCCTGGCCATCGCGCAGCCCGCCTGAAGCCATGAACGCCCAGCCCCTGCTACTGTCGACCGCTGATGCCGATTTCGAGGCCCGCTTCCAGGCCCGCCTGCATTGGTCGGCCGACACCGACGCCGCCATTGAGCAGCGCGTGGCCGAGATCCTGGCCGACGTGAAGGCCCGCGGTGATGCGGCGGTGCTCGAGTACACGCAGCGTTTTGACGGCCTGGCCGCCAGCGACATGCAGGCGCTGGAATTGACCGCCGCTGAACTGAAGGCCGCCTTCGAGGGCCTGCCGGCCCCGCAGCGCGAGGCTCTGCAATCGGCCGCCAGCCGTGTGCGCAGCTACCACGAGGCGCAAAAGCGGGCCTCGGGCGAGAGCTGGAGCTACCGCGACGCCGACGGCACGCTGCTCGGCCAAAAGGTTACGCCGCTAGACCGTGTGGGCATTTATGTGCCCGGCGGCAAGGCGGCCTATCCGTCCTCGGTGCTGATGAACGCAATCCCCGCGCATGTGGCTGGCGTGGGCGAGATCATCATGGTGGTGCCCACGCCGGCCCGAAGGGACGGCCCCAGCGCTTCCTCGAAAGGGGAGAAAAACCCGCTGGTGCTGGCCGCCGCCTACGTGGCCGGCGTGAGCCGGGCCTTCACGATTGGCGGTGCGCAGGCTGTGGCCGCCCTGGCCTATGGCACCCAGACCGTGCCGAATGTGGACAAGATCACCGGCCCGGGCAATGCCTACGTGGCGGCGGCCAAGCGCCGGGTCTTTGGTACCGTGGGCATCGACATGATCGCCGGCCCTTCCGAGATTTTGGTGCTGGCCGACGGCAGCACGCCGGCCGACTGGGTGGCCATGGATCTCTTCAGCCAGGCTGAGCACGACGAGCTGGCGCAAAGCATCTTGCTCTGCCCCGATGCGGCCTACATCGCGCAGGTGCAACAGGCCATCAACCGCCTGCTGCCCGAGATGCCGCGCGCGGCCATCATCGCCAAGAGCCTGAACGACCGCGGCGCACTGATCCGTACCCGCAGCATGGACGAGGCCTGCGCCATCAGCAACCGCATCGCGCCTGAGCACCTGGAAATTTCAAGCCAGGACCCCGCTCGCTGGGAGCCGCTGCTTAAGCATGCTGGCGCGATTTTCATGGGCGCCTACACCAGCGAGTCGCTGGGCGACTACTGCGCTGGCCCCAACCACGTGCTGCCCACCAGCGGCACGGCGCGCTTTTCCAGCCCGCTGGGCGTGTACGACTTCCAAAAGCGCTCCAGCCTGATCGAGGTCAGCCGCGCCGGCGCCCAAAGCCTGGGCCGCACCGCCGCCGAACTGGCCTACGGCGAAGGCCTGCAGGCGCATGCGCGCGCGGCCGAGCTGCGCCTGGAACCTGTGCCGCCGATGAGGAGGCCCGCATGAGCCTGGACCCCAAGATTTCCCGACTGATCCGCCAGGACGTGCAGTCCATGCACGCCTACGCCGTGCAGGACTCGGCCGGCATGGTCAAGCTCGACGCCATGGAAAACCCCCACCGGCTGCCGCCCCAATTGCAGGCCGAGCTGGGCCGCCGCCTGGGAGCACTGGCGCTCAATCGCTACCCCGATGGCCGCGTCAACCAGCTGCGCGCGGCGCTGGCCGAGTACGCGCAGATGCCTGCGGGTTTCGAGCTGATTCTGGGCAATGGCTCGGACGAGCTGATCTCGCTGTTGGCCATGGCCTGCGACGTGCCGGGTGCCAGCATCCTGGCACCGGTCCCGGGCTTCGTGATGTATGCCATGAGCGCGCAGCTGCAAGGCCTGCAGTTCATCGGCGTGCCCTTGCGGCCCGACTTCGAGCTGGACCTGCCGGCCATGCTGCAGGCCATTGCCGAGCACAAGCCGTCCATCACCTATCTCGCCTACCCGAACAACCCCACGGCCAACCTCTGGGATGACGCGGCCGTCGAGGCCATCGTCGAGGCGGTGGGCGCGCAGGGCGGGCTGGTGGTTATGGACGAGGCCTACCAGCCCTTTGCCAGCAAGAGCTACCTTGACCGCATCGCCCACCACAGCCATTTACTGCTCATGCGCACGCTCAGCAAGTTTGGCCTGGCCGGCATCCGCCTGGGCTACATGATGGGCCCCAAGGCCCTGATCGCCGAGATCGACAAGGTGCGCCCGCCCTACAACGTGAGCGTGCTCAATTGCGAATGCGCGCTGTTTGCCCTGGAGCACCGGGAGGTGTTCGCCGCCCAGGCCCGCGAACTGGTGGCCGAGCGCGAAAAACTGCTGGCTGCGCTGGCCGCTTTGCCGGGTGTCACGCCCTTCAAGAGTGATGCCAACATGGTGTTGGTGCGCATTGAAGGCGAGGGCGATCGTGCTACCACCGTCTTTGGTGGCATGAAAGCGCAAAAGGTACTTGTGAAAAACGTTTCTAAAATGCACCCCTTGCTCGCCAACTGCCTGCGCCTGACCGTCGGCACCGCCGATGAGAACCGGCAGATGCTGCAAGCCTTCACTCAAAGCCTATGACCTCCCACACCCAGGCCCCCCGCATCGCGCAGGTCAGCCGCAACACCGCCGAAACCAAGATCAGCGTCAAGATCAACCTGGACGGCACCGGCCAGTCGCGCCTGGCCACCGGCATCGGCTTTTTCGACCACATGCTCGACCAGATCGCCCGCCATGGGCTGATCGATCTGGACATCGTGGCCGAGGGCGACCTGCACATTGACGGCCACCACACGGTCGAGGACGTGGGCATCACGCTCGGCCAAGCCATTGCTAAGGCGGTGGGCGACAAGAAGGGCCTGCGCCGCTACGGCCATGCCTATGTGCCGCTGGATGAGGCGCTCTCGCGCGTGGTGGTTGATTTTTCCGGCCGCCCCGGCCTGGAAATGCATGTGCCCTTCAAGAGCGGCATGATTGGTCAGTTCGACACCCAGCTGGCCTACGAATTCTTTCAGGGCCTGGTCAACCACGCCTTCATCACGCTGCACATCGACAACCTGCGCGGTGACAACGCCCACCACCAGGCCGAGACCGTGTTCAAGGCCTTTGCCCGCGCCTTGCGCATGGCGCTCGAGATCGACCCGCGCGCGGCTGGCACCATTCCTTCGACCAAGGGCACGCTCTGATCCACAGGCTGCGCCGGCCGACTCCATGATGTCCACGAAAACTGTTGCAGTTGTCGATTACGGCTCGGGCAACCTGCGCTCCGTTTCGCAGGCCGTGCTGCATGCGGCCCAGGCCACCGGGCACCAGGTGCTGCTGAGTTCCGACGCCGACCAGATCATGGCCGCCGAGCGGGTGGTGCTGCCCGGCCAGGGGGCCATGCCCGACTGCATGCGCTCTCTCGATGCCGCTGGGCTTCGCCAGGCCGTGCTGCATGCGGCCGCCCACAAGCCGCTGTTCGGTGTGTGCGTAGGTATGCAGATGCTGCTCGACAGTAGCGAGGAGGGGGTCGATGGCATCGACACCCCGAGCCTCGGTTTGATCCCAGGTCGGGTGCTGCGCTTTGAGCTTGAGGGCCGCTTGCAGTCCGATGGCAGCCGCTTCAAGGTCCCGCAGATGGGCTGGAACCAGGTCCATCAGCTCACCGGAGATTCGGGTAAACCCCATGATCTGTGGGCCGAGGTGCCGCAGGAGGCCTGGTTTTACTTTGTGCACAGCTATTACGCCCGGCCGTCGGATGCGCGCCACACTGTGGGCGAGGCAGACTACGGTGGACGCTTTACCGCCGCGATTGCTCGGGATAATATTTTCGCTACTCAGTTTCATCCCGAAAAAAGCGCCGAGCACGGCTTGACCCTCTATCGCAATTTCCTGCAGTGGCAGCCTTGAGTCGCTTGTCGGCCGCCGGTGAACCCTTGCATCTTTTCCAGACTGGACTTCTCCTCCCACTATGCTGCTGATTCCTGCCATCGATCTCAAAGACGGCCAATGTGTGCGCCTCAAACAGGGCGATATGGATCAAGCCACCCATTTCGGCGAAGACCCGGCGGCCATGGGGCGCAACTGGTTGAGCAAGGGCGCCCGCCGCCTGCACCTGGTCGACCTCAACGGTGCTTTTGCCGGCAAGCCCAAGAACGAGCCGGCCATCCGCAAGATCCTCAAGGAAGTGGGCAGCGAGATTGATGTGCAGCTCGGCGGTGGCATCCGTGACCTGGACACCATCGAGCGTTATTTGGATGCCGGCCTGCGCTACGTCATCATAGGCACCGCCGCCGTCAAGAACCCGGGCTTCCTGCAAGACGCCTGTACCGCCTTCGGGGGCCACATCATCGTGGGCCTGGATGCCAAGGACGGCAAGGTGGCCACCGACGGCTGGAGCAAGCTCACCGGCCACGAGGTGGTGGACCTGGCCAAGAAGTTTGAAGACTGGGGCGTCGAATCCATCATCTACACCGACATCGGACGCGACGGCATGCTCAGCGGCATCAACATCGACGCCACCGTCAAGCTGGCCCAAGCCCTCCAGATTCCCGTGATCGCCTCGGGTGGCCTGTCCAACATGGCCGACATCGAGCAGCTGTGCGCGGTGGAAGACGAAGGCGTGGAAGGCGTGATCTGCGGCCGCGCCGTGTATTCGGGCGACCTCGACTTCGCGCTGGCGCAGCAACGCGCCGACGAACTCAACGGTTGAAGCGCATGACCGCGCTGGCCACGGGCCGCGAGACCATCTTCGCAGGTCTTCCCGCCGTCGAGCTGGCCTTGCCCCAGGGCGATACGCTGCGGGTCATGCTGCACGGCGCGCAGGTGTTGTCTTGGGTGTCGGGCGGGCAAGAGCGCCTGTATTTCAGCCCCCAAAGCAGCATGGACGGGCAAGCCGCCATTCGGGGTGGCGTGCCGGTGTGTTTTCCGCAGTTCAACCAACGCGGCCCCATGGCCGACCGCCTGCCCAAACACGGCTTTGCCCGCAACCTGCCCTGGCAAGCCGATGCGCCCGTGCTGACGGCTGACAGCGCCCAGCTTTGCCTCCATCTGCAAGACAACGCCAAAACCCGCGAATGGTGGCCGCAGGCCTTTGCGCTGCAACTGCACATCACCCTGCGCCCCGGCGCGCTGCGCATCAGCCTGAATGTGCACAACACCGATGCCCAGCCGCTGGCGTTTTCGGGGGCGCTGCACACCTATTTGGCCGTGCCCGACGTGACCCGCGCCCAACTGCAAGGCCTGGGCGGCCAAGCCGAATGGGATGCCGTGGCCAACACCCACGCCAGCGCCGCAGACACGCTGCAGTTTGCAGCCGAGTTTGACCGCGTGTATGCGGCCAGCGCACAAGCGCTGCGCCTGAATGAACAACTGCACATCCAACAAAGCGCCAGCTGGGCCAACACCGTGGTCTGGAATCCCGCACAAGCCCTGTGTCAAAGCTTGGTCGATATGCCCGAAGACGGCTGGCGAAACATGCTCTGCGGCGAAGCCGCGCAGGTCTACGATCCCATCACCTTGCCTGCGGGCGAGCGCTGGGAAGGCTGGCAGCAGCTGACCGTGACAACCCCTTGAATTGAAAAGAGCCCCCCATGCTGGCCAAACGCATCATTCCCTGCCTTGACGTGACCGGTGGTCGCGTGGTCAAGGGCGTCAACTTTGTCGAACTGCGCGATGCGGGCGACCCGGTCGAAATCGCCGCCCGCTACAACGAGCAAGGCGCTGACGAACTCACGTTTTTGGACATCACCGCCACCAGCGACGG
>CANHGF010000157.1 GCA_947460065.1 Comamonadaceae bacterium | reverse complement strand
GTGCGTGCGTTGTGATCGCGGGTGACCGTCAGGGTGTTGGTGCCGGTTGTCACGCCTCCCCTGAGGTCGATGTTGCGGTCCATCGCGGTTTGCATGGCCACACGCACCTGCCGAGTGGTCAATTGGGTCCAGTCTATGGTGGCATCGGTCAGGCCAAAGTCTGCGGCGGTCAGCGTGATGCCGATGGCCTTGGGGGCGCCTGCGGTATCCACGACACGGCTGGTGCGCACCGTCAACTCTCGGTTGGCTGGCGCGCTGAGGTTGAAGTAAGACTCGTCACCAAAGGAGCGATTGAGGTAGTTGGTGACTTCCTTGGCGATCTGGTTGCCGGTCATCTTCATATCGATGTCGGCCAGATAACTCAGGTCCACCGTCACCGGGTTGTCTGTGCCGTCGACATCGACGGTAAACACCTTAGACAACAGCGCCTCGTTGTCGGCCGATGCGTCGGCCCATTCCTTGAAGTTAATGCCGTTGGTCAGGTCAAACTGCTGGGTATCAATCGGCTCGGTGCTGGAGACGGTGGCCGGCTGGGATGGGCGCACATCGGTGAGTTCGTCCAGTGAAACCAGCTGCGTCTTGGCGGTGGTGATCTCGTCCTTGACCTCGTTGAAGGGCTTGATCTGGCCGTACTGGTTGACGAACAATTTTTCGCCGCCCGCATCGGTCGCTTGCACCAACGAGGCATTGACCTGGTCGTCGCCCACGAAGACAAAGGTCTGCCACTTGTTGAAGGGGCTGCTCTGGTTGGCATTGGCGGTCTTGACGTAATACACCGTGGCCAGATAACCGTTGCCACCGTTGTCGTAGACGGTCATGGCCGTGCTCTTGTTGTAGGTGGCAGGATTGGCACGGTTGAAAGGATCGGTCACCACCTGCGCGTCGGCCGGGAAGTTCAGGCCCAGCTGAACCACCGAGGTCTGCTTGGCTTCGCCGGAGGTCTTCTGGGGAATGGTCAGCACCACCCGCTCGTTCACATTGGCGCTGCCGGTGGAGTCCACCGTCGCCGCCATCAAGCGCTGACCGGCCGAATTGACCACATTGAACTGCTCATTGAGCATGAAAGAGCCGTTGCGGGTGTAGATGTCCTGCAGACCGTCGGCCGACTTCAATGGGAAAAAGCCGTCACCGGTGATCGCCAGGTCCAGCGCGTTCGATGAGAAGGACACATTGCCCTGGCTAAATTCCTGGCTGACCTGCTTGAGCGCCACACCCTGACCGACGGTAGACGAGGCTTTTTGCAGCGGCGAGGTGGCAAAAATATCGCCAAAGTCGGCGCGCGAGCGCTTGAAACCGGTGGTGCCCACGTTGGCGATGTTGTTGCTGGTCACAGCCAGCTGGGCGGTGGCCGAATTCAGACCCGTGAGCGAGGTGTAAAAGGACATGTGCTACTCCTGAAGACCGGATAAATAAATTGAAAGTTGGGCCGATCAGCCGCCGATGCGTTTGACGTCGGCCAGCTTGAGGGTCTGGCCGCCCTGAACCTGAACCAGCATCTCGCCGGAGGCGTCTTGGCTGACGCTGCGGATGGCCGACAGCGTGCTGACCGTGGGCGAAAGGTTCTTGCCCTGAGCCACCGCGGTGACGCGGAAACGGTAGGCGCCGTCGGGCTGACTCTGGCCATTGATGTCCTGGCCTTCCCAGCTAAATTGCAGACTGCCGGCTTGCTGGGGACCCAAAATTTGTTGGTACACCGCCTGGCCGGAGCCATTGAGCACGTCGATCTGCAGGCCTTGAGCGCCATTGGGCAAATCGATGCTGGCCTGCACCGGCTGGCCCGCCTTGAGCTCAAACGCATTGCCCGGAACCACCACGCTCTTGCCGATCAGGGCAGCGCCAGACATCATGCGGTCGCCCTGCAGCGAGGCCGTCAGCGCGGTCAGCTGGGTGGCCATGTTGGTGGTCGCCTCCAACTGCGAGAACTGCGCCAGCTGAGCCACAAAAGCCTCATTCTTGGTCGGATCCAGCGGGTTCTGGTTTTGCAGCTGAGTGGTGAACAGCTTGAGAAAGTCCTGCTGGTTGGCCGTCGTGTTGTTGGCCTTGGGCTTGGCCAACTCCTGCTCGTAGCTCTTGATGCCCGCAGGCATCTTGCTCGCGGCAGCCGAATTCGGGTTGATCGACGCAGCGTTGGTGTAAAGGGCGGTGGTGGCCATGAAAAATTAGCTCCTTCAGCTACGGGTGATATCGATGGTGCGCATCAAAAGCTGGCGGGTGGTGTTGATCACCTCCACGTTGTTCGCATAGGAGCGCGAGGCAGCCATCATCTCGACCATCTCGGTCATCTCATTGACGTTGGACAGATAGACAAAGCCATCCTTGTCGGCCAGGGGATTGCCCGGATCGGACATGCGCCGCACCGGCGAAGGGTCATCCACCAGCGCATCGATCCTGACCCCACCTTGGTAGGTCTGGTCCTTCGGCAGCTGATTCTGGTTTTGCTCTTCCATCACGGACTTGAAGACGGTGCGCTTGCCCCGATAAGCCTCTTTCTCGCTGCCGGCCACCGTGCTGGCGTTGGCCAGGTTGGAGGCCGTCGCGTTCATGCGGGCCATCTGGGCGTTGAGGGCCGAACCGGCGATACCAAAAATATTGTCGATAGGCATGGTGGTTTACTCCCCCTTGAGGGCTTTGCGTATAGAACTGACCCGCTGCTCAAGAAACTGCAGCGTGGCCTGGTAGTCAGCGGCCGCCTTACCGTACTGGGCCTGCTCTATATTGAGTTCAACCGTGTTGCCGTCGAAGGCCACGTTGAAGGGAATGCGGTAGCGCATGCCGCCCTCCTCCGCTGGCGGGGCAGCGTTATCGACATGCCCCTTCTGGGTGGCCAGCAGAGGCTCATGTTTGGCGTTGCTCAGGACCGTGCGGAAATCAATGTCCCGGGCCTTGTAATGCGGGGTATCGGCATTGGCGATGTTGCGCGCGAGCACCTCCATGCGGCGGCTGCGAACATCCAGCGCCCGAGCATGCACGTCGACGGCTTTATCAATGAAGTTCATGGCCTCAAAGTCCTCTCAGTGATCAGCAACATCTGCCGGTTTCCCGACAACCCGACCGAACGCATGTCCGGCCTCCGGGTCTTGACCGCAAAACCCGTGCCATCGGTTTTCCGCCATCAAAGCCGGCCAGGCAGGCTCAAAGCGGCAAGGCCAACCCTTGCCGGCGGCAAGCGGCGGCAATAACTTGCCGGCAGGCCAAATCGCGCCGGGGCGGCGCTCCTATAAAGAGGCTCTCCCACCCAATTCAAGATGGACCAGAGTTGCTGGCGGCTTGGTTGGTCTTGTTTTTGCTCAAGCCTATGACAGCGGGATCCTGATGTCGGGATCCCAACACATCTATTGAAGAGCCCACCATGACCCGAACAGCGATTTCCGAACTCGGCGGCGCCTCCCGCATCGCCCGTGCCGCTGCCTGTCAGGCGCTGGCCGGACTCTGCGCCCTGGCCGCCATGGCCGCGATCTGCATGAGCCCGCCGGCCTATGCCCAGGCAGGCGCCGCAGCCAAGCCGGCTCAGGCCATGCCCGCGGCCACATTCACAGTGGCCGCCCTGCAAGCCCCAGCCTCGGCCATCAACAGCACGGTCGCCGCCGCCCCCCGCAGCTTCAGCCATGAACAGTTGTTTTCGCTAACCCGGGCCTGGGTTGAAAAAGACCAGCAAGTACCGGCCGATCAGGTACAGATAGCCCCCCTGGACAGCCGGGTGCGCATTGCCGATTGCGGCGCGCCCCTGCAGTTTGACTACCCCTTCAGCTCATCGCGGGAAACCGTGCGGGTGCGCTGCAACCAGCCCGCAGCCTGGCAGCTGTTTTTGCGCCTGACCGGCCCCATCGCTTCGCAGCCTGTGGGCCAAAACCCCAACAGCGCCAACCTGCCGGTCCGGGCTCAGGCACCTGTGACCGCGCAGGCGCCGTCCAAGACGGTGGTGGTGACCCGCCAGTTGCTGCAGCGCGGCACCGAGCTGAACGCCAGCATGCTCGAGGAAGTCCAGCGTCCCGTCATGGGACTCGATCCGCTGGCTATTTCCTCACTCAAGGACGTGGTTCGGGCCGAGGTGGTTCGAGACATCCCAGCCGGCACAGTGTTGCGCAGTTACGACATTAAGCGCAGTTTGATGGTAAAGCGGGGCCAGTCCGCCCTGCTTACGGTCGGCCAGGGCGCAGGTTTTCAGGTCACCGTTCGGGTGGAAGCCGAACAGGATGGCTATTTGGGTGAACAAATTCGCTTGAAAAATTCCGAGTCGGGTCGATTGATATCTGGTGTGGTGACCGGGCCCAACACGCTCAAGGGACTTTAAAATCTTTTTGTGCTGAGCCCTCAAGTTCGCGACGCAGCGTCCGATACTACAGACGTAGAAGGGCCAAATCGGGTCCGACAGCAGAAAGAGAGCCTCTTATGACCGATGCAATTTCACAGTATGGAAGACCGAATCCCTCGGACAACGCTGTACGTGGCAATTCCGATAAGGTCAGCAAGAAGGCGGGGACGGCCCCGAGCGTTCTGTCGTCCTCTGCGGAAGGCAGCGCGAAAAGCTCGGCCAGCAGCCCAGGAGCAGATTCTGTGTCTTTGAGCAACGTGACCCAAAAAGCCATGGCCGAGCCCGACTTTGACCGCGCCAAGGTCGAAGCCATCAAGCAGGCCATTTCCCAAGGCCAATACCCGCTCGATCCCAAGCGTATCGCCGAGAGCTTCATGGCGGTCGAGCGCATGATCCGTGAGTGAAAACACGCCCGCGAGCCGCCTTCTGACGCTCGCGCATGAGCTCGAGCAGATCCTGGAGCAGGAATTCCAGTCCCTGCAAGCTCAAAAACTCGACATCTTCGAAAGTCTACAGCCGGGCAAAACACAGTTGCTGGCCGAATTGGCCCGCCTGTGCCCGCCTGCCGATGAGTTGCAAACCCAGCCGGCGTGGTCTGATCTGCGCGAAAGCCTTTTGCGCGGACGCGATGCCCACCGGCGCAACGCGGTCTTGATCGAGCGCAAGCTCGAAGCCATACGCGGGGCTTTGACCAGCCTGCAGGTCGGTAACCCCGCCTCCTCGGTAGATGTCTACGACAGGCTGGGCAAGGTATCGCGCTTCAACAAGGGCCGCGGCTACCAGGACGCCTGAGCCCGGCAGCCGGCTGCCCGCCCTGCCCCCCCTGCCCCCTCAGACCGTTACGTGGCCGTTACGGCCGGCACTGCCGCAGCTTCGGCCGGCTTTTTCAGCCCGGCCAGACGCTCGATCTGGGCCAGCGAAATCAGATGGGCGTATACGGCGGGCAAATAGCCTTTTTGACGCACTTCGAGGAATTTCGCGTCCGAGAAATTATTCAGACGCTCTTCATTGATGACGTAGCAGCCGGTGATGTTGCGCACCTGATTGCCCGCATTGACCTTCATATTGAGCGGCGTCAGCAGATTGTTTTCCACCAGAAAACGGCTGAATTGGCCGGTGATCTGGTCCATTTGCTGCAACTCACCCAGGTAGCGTTTGACGTTTTCAATCACCTGCGTGGGCTGGCCCTGCTCGTCGAACAGCGCCGCACCCTCGGAATCGTTGAGCAGGGTGCTGGCCTCATCCACACACACGACGAAACGGTCGGCGTCGGAGGCCTTGACCAGAGCAAAGGGGTAGCGGCGAATGATGGCGGGGATGTAGCTTGCTGCCCATTTGCCCTGCGCGTCGATGAACAGGTTCTCACCGGCCTCCAGACCGAGCAGCGCCACCGGCCGGTAACCATCACTGGCCTTGTCCTCCAGAAAAACCACCGGATAGATCGAGGCGGCGCGCGCAAACTCGTGGGTGGTCACATAGGCAATGTGAAAGCCCGAGGCAAAGCGGAAATCATCGCTGGGC
Organism: Comamonadaceae bacterium; assembly: GCA_947460065.1. GTDB lineage: Bacteria > Pseudomonadota > Gammaproteobacteria > Burkholderiales > Burkholderiaceae_C > Polaromonas. The sequence continues at coordinate 479 of CANHGF010000157.1, read as the reverse complement.
CGCACCTTCTTGCCGGCATGACGCTCGGCACTGACGGGGACGACTTGTTCAAACATAGCATTCCTTGGCTGGATGGAGGGGGCGGCATGGTCCAAAGGACATGCCCGAAAGGTAGCTGAACTGTACCGCAGCGGCGGGGCTCCGAAGCAAGCCGCTCAAGCCGCCTCATCCACACCGGGGCGGCCTGAGCGCTTTTCATCGCCCGGTCGCATGCCCTTGAGCCAATAGACCCAGGACAGGATCACTGCCACCGCAGTGTAGAGCTCGGGCGGAATTTCGTCGTCCACATTGAGTCGGCTGAGCAGGGCCAACAGTTGCGGGTCTTCAGTGACATAGACGCCCTGCCGGCGTGCTTCTTCTATCAGGTGCTCGGCCAGATCGGCATCGGCCTTGGCGGTGACCACCGGTACGGCGTTCATGCCGTACTCCAAAGCCACGGCCTGCTTGATGTATTTCACCGCCTACCCCTTTCAGGCCCG
>CANHGF010000156.1 GCA_947460065.1 Comamonadaceae bacterium | reverse complement strand
TGACCTTGGGGTTCTTGAGCATGATCTTGAAGGCTTCGGTGACCTTCTCGGGGGTGGCGCCGCCACCGACGTCCAGGAAGTTGGCCGGCTCCGCGCCAAACAGCTTGATGGTGTCCATGGTGGCCATGGCCAGACCCGCGCCATTGACTAGGCAACCAATGTTGCCGTCGAGCGAGATGTAGGCCAGGTCGAACTTGGAGGCTTCGATCTCGGCCGGGTCTTCCTCATCGAGGTCGCGCAGCGAAACGATGTCGGGGTGGCGGAACAGTGCATTGGCGTCGAAGTTGAACTTCGCGTCCAGGGCGATGATGTTGCCCTTGCTGTCGCGGTTAAGCGGGTTGATCTCGACGAGGCTGGCGTCGGTGTCCATGTAGCACTTGTAGACCTTGCTGCAGACGTCGACAAACTGAGCCACCGAATCGGCCGGCATGCCGATGCCGCGGGCCAGCTCCTGGCCCTGCTCGGCCGTCATGCCTTGGAGCGGATCGACGAAGATCTTGATGATTTTCTCTGGGCTGCTGTGCGCCACTTCCTCGATGTCCATGCCGCCTTCGCTGGAGGCGATGAAAGCTACCTTTTGCGAGCCGCGGTCGGTCACCACCGACAGGTAGTATTCCTTCTGGATATCGGCACCGTCCTCAATATAGAGGCGGCGCACCTTCTGGCCTTCGGGGCCGGTCTGGTGGGTCTTGAGCTGCATGCCCAGAATCTGGCCGGCCAATTCCTTGACCTGATCGACCGATTTGGCCACCTTGACTCCGCCGCCTTTACCGCGGCCGCCGGCATGGATCTGGGCCTTGACCACCCAGACCGGGCCGCCCAGCTTCTGCGCGGCTTCGACCGCTTCCTGCACCGTGAAGGCGGGCACGCCCCGTGGGACCGGCACGCCGAAATGGCGCAGGATTTCCTTGGCTTGGTACTCGTGGATTTTCATGTAATGGCTCTCACAGAATCGGTGGACACAGGAGACTGCGATCCGATCGCGGTCTTGCTCTGGACGCACACCCCCTCCCAGGTGGGCGCGGACCAGCCACTATTGGCAGCGCAGAACTGTATCATGGTGCATCGCATCAAAGGTTTCGCCCAGCTTACGCGCGCATGCGCCCCGCCAGCGGCAATTTTGAACAAGCTCGAAGAGGATTCATGGCCAAGGTATTCATCGATGGCGAGGCGGGCACCACCGGCTTGCAGATTCGGCAGCGCTTGAGCGGCCTGGCCGGCGTTGAGCTCGTCAGCATAGACAGCGCCCGCCGCAAGGACCCTCAGGCCAAGCGTGAGCTGATGGCCGCGGTCGATCTGGTGGTGCTGTGCCTGCACGACGACGCCGCCCGCGAGGCGGTCGCCATGGTCGATGCGCTGCCCGCTGGCCAGCAGCCGCGCATCATCGACGCTTCCACCGCCCACCGCACCGCACCCGATTGGGTGTTCGGTTTTCCTGAATTGGCGCCCGGCCAGCAGGAGGCGGTGCGTCAGGCGACGCGGGTGGCCAACCCAGGTTGCTATGCCACCGGCGCGATCGCGCTGATCCGCCCGTTGGTCGATGCCGGCCTGATCCCGGCCGACTTTCCCCTGGCCTTGCCGGCTGTCAGCGGCTATTCCGGCGGCGGGCGTCAGATGATCGAGGCCTATGAAGCCGGCACGGCCCCCCTGTTCGAGCTTTATGCCTTGGGACTGGGCCATAAGCATCTGCCTGAGATCCTGAAGTACACCGGCCTGAGCCGTCGGCCCATCTTCATCCCCTCGGTGGGCAATTTCCAGCAGGGCATGCTGGTTCAATTGCCCCTGCATCTGGACCTGCTGCCCGGCCGGCCGACAGGCGAGCAGGTGGAGGCCGCCTTGCGCCAGCACTATGCAGGCAGTGCCTGGGTGAGTGTGGAGTCGGCGCCGGAGTCGGGCCGTATCGACGCCCTGGCCCTCAATGACAGCAACCGGATGGAGCTGCGGGTGTTTGCCAACGAGCAATATCGCCAGGCGGTGCTGGTGGCGCGGCTGGACAACCTGGGCAAGGGCGCCAGCGGGGCGGCGGTGCAGAACCTGCAGCTGATGCTGGGGCTTTAAGCCCAGGCAGCTCGTTTTTTATTCCAGCGAGAGCGCGATCTCCAAGGTATGCCTCGCCCGCCGTTTCTAGGTTTACTTTCCTCTTGCTCAAATAGCAAGCACTCGGGAAGGTACGCACCTGGCCATCGTGGCCCGCAGCCGCTCCATCGGGAGCGTTCAAAGCGGTAGCTAGGCTCAGTCGTCTTGAGCCACGACCCGGCGCACCACCTCGGCGCCGAAGCCGCGGGCGAGTAGGAAGCGCATTTGCCGCGCCTGCTCCTTGGGCTCATTGGAGGCTTGGCCGAACTTGCGGCTCCATAGGGCGCGCGCGCGTTCGAGTTCGCTGGCTTTCAGTTGACTGACGGCTTGCGCGATCGCATCGGGGGCCAAGCCTTTGCCGCGCAGCTCATGGGCGATGCGGGCGCTGCCAAAGCTCTCGGAGCGGCGGTGCAGTACCGACTCCACCACCCGCGCTTCGTTGATGAAGCCCTTGGCCTGCAAGTCGTCAAGGATGCGAGTGAGCTCACCCGCGTCCTGAGCGTGCTCGGACAGCTTGCGCTCGAGCTCGGCGCGCGAGTGTTCACGGCCGGCCAGCAGCCGCAGCGCTCGGCCCTTGAGCGAGACCTGTGCGACGCGCTTTGGGCTGGCCGCGTTCGACCGGGAGGAGGCGTAGCGCTGGGGTGGGACTTGCCGCCCTGCCGGTGACTCGGTCGGCCCAGCGTCTGTTGATCTTGGTCGAACTGAAGCCTGGGCTGCTTCGGTGGGCTTGAGCAGCCGGACTGCCCCAGCCTCGCCAGCGCACAGTGCGCTGATCGAAGGCGGTGGGGATGGCTGCCCCTGGCTCACGCTTCGCGCCAGAGCACGATGCTCAGTTGATGGGCGGCGCGCCAGAGCAGGCGCATGCTGCGGTAGCTGATCTGCCCAATGAGCCAGAGCGATTTGATGGCAAGCATGGTGTTACTCCTGGTGAAGGTTTAGCTCAGGCGGCTTTGACTTTGCGCGGCTTGTCGGCGATTTCTTCATTGGCGGCGGAGGCAGGTGCCGCGTCAATGATCAGCGGCACACCCAGATGCTCGCGCACCCGGTTTTCGATTTCAGTGGCCAGCAGTGGGTTTTCTTTGAGGAACTCGCGCGAGTTGTCACGGCCTTGGCCGATTTTTTCGCCTTTATAGGCGAACCAGGCGCCGGATTTCTCGATGATGTTGCTGGCCACGCCCAGGTCCAGCACCTCGCCCAGGCGGCTGATGCCTTCGCCGTAGAGGATGTCGAATTCGGCGGTCTTGAAGGGTGAGGCCACCTTGTTTTTGACCACCTTGACCTTGGTCTCGTTGCCGATGACCTCGTCGCCTTTCTTAATAGAGCCGGTGCGGCGGATGTCCAGGCGCACCGAGGCGTAGAACTTGAGCGCGTTGCCGCCGGTGGTGGTCTCGGGGCTGCCGAACATCACCCCGATCTTCATGCGGATCTGGTTGATGAAGATGACGGTGCAGTTGGCCTTCTTGATGGTGGCCGTCAGCTTGCGCAGGGCCTGGCTCATCAGGCGTGCTTGCAGGCCGGGCAGTGAATCGCCCATTTCACCTTCGAGTTCGGCCTTGGGTGTGAGGGCTGCGACCGAGTCGATCACGATCAGGTCGACCGCGCCAGAGCGGGTCAGCGCGTCGACGATCTCCAGCGCCTGCTCGCCGGTGTCGGGCTGCGAGATCAGCAGGTCATGCAGGTTCACACCCAGCTTTTGGGCGTACTGGATGTCCAGCGCATGCTCGGCGTCGACAAAGGCGCAGGTGCCGCCCAGACGCTGCATTTGGGCGATGACCTGCAGGGTCAGCGTGGTCTTGCCCGAGGACTCCGGACCGTAGATTTCGATCACCCGGCCGCGTGGCAGGCCGCCGACGCCCAGTGCGATGTCCAGGCCCAGCGAGCCGGTCGACACCACCTGGATGTCTTCGGCGGTCTCGCCTGCGCCCAGGCTCATGATGGTGCCTTTGCCGAACTGCTTTTCAATCTGCGCCAGGGCTGCCTGCAGGGCTTTGGCTTTCTCGGTGTTCAGGGGTGTGACCGGTGTGCTCATGAGAAACTCCTTTAAATACAGCAACTTGCAGAAAAAATCGGACCAGGCTTAAGAGGTGTGGATGAAATCACAGCCTGGATGCATGAACAGTACTTTATCGCAAGATATCTCGAAGTAAACTCTATTTTTTGTCAGTTTGCCTTATTATTAGGTCATGGTGAAAACTCCGTCCTTTGAGCCAGTGAGCGCGGCGGGGCAGGCCCAGGATCCGGCCTGGCGGCAGACTCACCTGGGTCGCCTTCTGGGCCACAGCCTGCGCCGCTTCGATGCGCGTGTGCTGCAGCTGATGGCCCGCGATCCGCAGGTGCCGCTGGTTTTGTCTAACCTGGCCGCCCGCGAGCAGATCAGTGCTGCGCACATCCACATCACCCGACACCTGTCGGTCAGGGGCTCGCGCCTGACCGAGCTGGCCCTGAGTGCAGGCATGAGCAAGCAGGCCATGGGCGATCTGGTCGATCAGTGTGAGGCCTGGGGCTTGGTAAAACGCCAAAGCGATCCGCAGGATGGGAGAGCTCGCCAGGTGGTGTTCACCGATGCCGGCCTGGCCTGGCTGGAGGCTTTTCGGCGGGCGGTGGAGCAGGCGCAGGCAGAGTTTGTACAAGCCGTCGGGCCGCAGGTTGCCACTGTGGTCCTGCTTGGGCTGGAGGCCTACGCTGCCAGCTGACAGCCTCAGTCGGCAGCAGCCCGCCTGCCCTTGGCGCCGGCTTAAGCGCGATGGCGCGAAGGGCCACGAGGACCGCAAGGGCGCCAGCAGTGGCTTGCTATCAGGCTGATCGTGCGTCATCCCTCGGAGTCAGGCAGGCGCCCGGAAAGCCTAAAATTTGCACAGAACAGCAAGATTGCGCAGGGGCAATGCTGCCAGCCCCGTCGATGTCAAACCGAGGAGACCGCGATGCGAATTCTGATTGCCGAGGATGACCAGGTCCTGGCCGACGGCCTGCTGCGAACCTTGCGGGCCTCCGGCGCCGCGGTCGACCATGTGGCCAGCGGCACCGAGGCCGATGCAGCGCTGATGACCAACTCAGAGTTTGATTTGCTCATTCTCGATCTGGGGCTGCCGCGCATGCATGGTCTGGAGGTGCTCAAGCGCTTGCGCTCACGCGGCAGCGTGCTGCCGGTGCTGATCCTGACTGCCGCCGACAGCGTGGACGAGCGGGTCAAGGGCCTGGACTATGGCGCCGACGACTACATGGCCAAGCCGTTTTCCTTGCAGGAGCTTGAGGCGCGGGTGCGGGCCCTGACCCGGCGCGGCATGGGTGGCGCCACCAGCACCATCAAGCATGGGCCCATGGTCTACGACCAGGCCGGCCGGGTGGCCACCATCGACGGCCACATGGTTGAACTGTCGGCGCGCGAGCTGGGCTTGCTGGAGGTCTTGCTGCAGCGTGCCGGCCGCCTGGTCAGCAAGGATCAGCTGGTCGAGCGTCTGTGCGAGTGGGGCGAAGAGGTCAGCAACAACGCCATCGAGGTTTACATCCATCGCCTGCGCAAGAAGATTGAAAAGGGACCGATCCGCATCGCCACCGTGCGCGGTCTGGGCTATTGCCTCGAGAAAATCCCCTGAAGGCCCTCATTTTCAAGCGCTGTGCTCGCGCCTGCTGCAGGCCGAGCCGGTCTGAGGCGATGCCGTGAAAATCTTCCAGCGCGAAAAACGCAGCCTGTTCGGAGAAATCCTGGACTGGATGCTCACGCCCTTGCTGCTGCTGTGGCCGATCAGCCTGGTGCTGACCTGGCTGGTGGCGCAGAACATCGCAGGCAAACCCTTCGACCGCGCCCTTGAACACAATGTGCAGGGGCTGAGCAAGCTTCTGTCGGTGCGTGAGGGCCGACCGTATATCTCACTGCCGGCACCGGCGCGCGAGATCTTGCGCGCCGACGACAGCGATCAGATCTATTTCCAGGTTCGCCGCAGTCAGGGTGAGCTGCTGGCCGGTGAGCATGATCTACCCGCGCCGCCCCCTGAAAATCTGCCTGTCGATGGCGAAGTCCGCTTGCGTGAGGACCAGATGCAGGGCCAGGATGTGCGGGTGGCCTATACCTGGGCGACGGTTGACACCCCCGCCCCTGAGCTGGTGCTGATTCAGGTCGCAGAAACCCTTGAAAAGCGCAAGACCCTGGCCACCGAGATCGTCAAGGGCGTGATGGTGCCGCAATTCGTCACCCTGCCGCTGGCGGTGCTGCTGGTGTGGCTGGCACTGGTGCGCGGCATACGCCCGCTGGCGCAGC
>CANHGF010000155.1 GCA_947460065.1 Comamonadaceae bacterium | reverse complement strand
GATTGATCGGATGCAAACAGTGACCTGCCCCCTTTTCGGCGTACCACGCCCCAAAAAGTCAGGACCTTCTGAGACAAAACGGGGTTTGAAACGGATTTCGGGGATGGGAGAACTGATCGAGCAGCGCGATGGCCGTATCAGCGGGCCAAGCTCAGTCGGTAACTGAACGCCTTGGGATGGTAGACGCTGCGCTCATGGTGCAGCGCCTTGTCCGACAAGGTATAGACCGTGCGCTCCACCCGCAAGATAGCGGACGGCGCACTGAGTTTCAGGCGCTCGCATTGCGATGAGGTGGCCAAGTCCGCTTGGATATCCAGCGTCGCACGGGCCACGCGCTGGCCTGAACCGATCTCATAGAGCGTCAGCAAGTCGGCATGGTGCAGGTCTTCAATGCGCAGACCCTGCGCAGCGTCTGGGTGGATCCACGTATGGTTTTCCGAGATCGGACGGTCGTCGGCATATCGCAGGGTATGCAGCTGCATGCAGTGCTCCCCGGCCAACAAGCCCAAGGCCTCCCTCACTCGCACGGATGCCCGGTGCGGGCGCAGCGACAACACCTGGGTCCGTACCGTGCGCCCCTGGCGTGCCAGGGCTTCAGCAAGGCCCTGAAGCCGATGGAGGTCCTGAACGATGGCGCCCGGCGCGACAAACGACCCCTTGCCTTGCACCCGGGTGATCAGGCCCTCGGCGGTCAAGTCGGCCAGAGCGTGGCGCACGGTGATGCGACTCACCTGGTGCTGCGCCATCAGTTCAGCTTCGCTGGGCAGCAGGTCACCGGTGTGCCATCGGCCACTGTGGATCTCTTGACGCAAGTGCTCGCGCACCTGGCTGCGCAGGGTGGGCACGGACGCGGGCTGCGGCTCCTGAGCGGGGGTCAATCGACTGGACATAACATGTTATAACATGTTGGCTTTTGAACTCGATTCTGCCCGTTGATCCTTAAGGAGTGCCCCATGTTCCTGATCTCCCCGATGCGACGCCGCCTGCTGGGCGGCTTGAGCCTGTCCGTGCTCGCCGGTAACTGTCTGGCCCAAGCAGGTGACTATCCGAGCAAGCCCATCAACGTGGTCGTGCCGTTTGCCGCTGGCGGCAGCGTGGACTCCGCCGCGCGCGTTGTCCTGCAGGGCATGAGCGAGCGCCTCAAGCAGAACTTCGTGATCGAGAACGTGGCCGGCGCCTCGGGGACCATCGGCACACAAAAGGTGGTGCGCAGTCCGGCCGACGGCTATACGCTGCTCTTCGCCGTGGCCAGCCCCATCAATGTGGCGCCGGTGGTCAAGCCCTCGACCGTGAAGTACGACTCGCTCAAGGATCTGGTGCCGATCGGCGCTGCCGCCAGCTCACCCTTCGTGCTCATCGCCAACCCAAAGCTGCCGATCAATTCGGTGGCAGAGTTGGTCGCAGCGGCCAAAAAGGAACCGGGCAAGCTCAACTACGGTACCGACGGCGTGGGCACGTCCATGCATTTGACCGCCGAGATCATCAAGCTCAATGCCGGCATCGACATCGTGCACGTGCCCTACAAGAACGGTCCGCAGGTGCTGACTGAACTGGCCGGCGGCACGCTGGAGCTGGCGGTGATGCCGGTCTCGCTGGCGCAATCCTTCATCAAGGACGGCAAGGTCAAGGCGCTGGGCGTGACCTCACGCAACCGCTGGCCGACCCTACCCAATGTGCCAGCGATCGCCGAGACGGCGGGCCTGCAGAAGGTGGACGAGGACTCCTGGTACGGCCTACTGGCCCCGGCTGGTACGCCGTCGCCCGTGCTCGACCGCCTGACGATCGCACTGCGCGAGACGCTCAAGGACCCGGCCATCGTCGAGAAAATGAACGTCGGTGGCCTCAAACCCATGGTTCTCGAGCGTGCGGCGTTTGGCACGCTGCTGCAGCGCGAACGCGAAGGTCTGGCGGCCGCCGTGAAGGCTGCGGGCATCCGACCCGAGTGAGCGCCGGTCTGGCGCCTGCTGCCTTGAAGAGCGGTCTTTCGCGGATGCCGAAGTGTTGACCGGCTGGCTGCTGGTGGCCCTGGCGGGCCTGGCCATCGGCGCGACCTCGATCGGTGGTGTGCTGGTCGTGCCGGCCCTGCACCGCTGGATGGGAATGGACATTGCCGAGGCCACGGCACTGTCGAGCCAAGCCTTCTGCTGGACGGGACTGTGGGCCTTGTGGCGACTTCCTCGCTTAGGCATCGACCTGCTGCGCCGCGAGTGGGTGCTGTTGCTGATGTCATTGTTCGGCGCGGCGCTGGGCGCATTTTTGAGCACTCAAGTTCCTGCGCCTTGGATCCGGTCTTGGATCGGCGCACTGGCAATGATCTCCAGTGGCTTCGGGCTGTGGCGAACCTATACGAGCCCCGGGGCCAAGCCCGTGACTGCCTGGCCAGGCATGCCCATGCAGGCAACGCTGGGCCTCCTTGCGGGTATTGGCTCCGCCCTGTCGGGCACGGGCGGACCTGTGATGCTGTTGCCCCTGCTGCTGCTGCGCCGCTGCGACTTCGAGCGGTCCGTGCAGGTCGCCTTGGTGATGCAGGTGCCTATTGCGCTGGCCGCCACCTTGACGCATGCCTCAGCAGGCCGATTCGACCTGAGTGCAGGCGCGGCCGTAGCACTCGTCTTGCTGGTGGGGGCCGAAATCGGTCGGCGCCTGGCGCGCCGGTGGTCGCAGCGGTCGCTGCAAACAGCAACCGCCGTGCTGTTGCTGGCCACAGGCGTGTGGATGTTCCGGATCTAACGAAGGTGTCGTGATGAAGCTCAATCCCGAGGATTTCCAAGCGCAAACCCTGCTGCTCGCGCCACAGTGGACCCTGATCGACGAGGTGCCACAGGCGGACCTAGCGGTACTGATCCGTAACGGCCGGTTCGAGGCGGTCGGTCCGGCGCAGGACCTGCGCCAACAGTTCCCGCAGATCCCTATGCAGGCGCTGCCAGGGCGCCTGCTGATGCCCGGGCTCATTGACACCCACCACCACCTCACGCAGGGCTACGGCAAGGCCCTGGCCTTTGGTGAGCCGTCGGAGATCTTCAAGCGCATCTGGGTACCGCTCGAGCAGCACCTAACCGAGGAGGACTTGTACCTCTCAGCCAAGCTCACCGCGCTGGAGGCGCTGCGCGGTGGCTTCACCACCGTCTGCGACGCGGGCACACGTTCGCAGGCCGGCCTGTCGGCCATCGAATCGGCGGTACAGCAAGTGGGTATCCGCTGCGTGCTCGCGAAGATCTGCCATGACTTGGGCTCCTCCGAGCGGGAAATCGAAGCCCTGATGGCTCAGGCACAGCAGCACCTGACCCACAACCGACCTGACAGCGGCCTGCATGCGTCGCTGGGTATCGCCATACCGGAGGCTGCGAGCGACGCAATGCTGCATCGCGTCGCTCACCTGTGCCGCGAAGCGGGTGTCCCGTTTCAGGTGCACATCAACGAGCACCTGGCCTCGGTCGAACGCTCTTTGGTCGCGCGCGGGCTGCGCCCGCTGCAAGTGCTGCAACAGGCCGATGCCCTGGGACCGGAACTGCTGGCCGCACATGTCACTTTGGTCACGCCCTCCGAGCTGTCGCAGCTAAGCGATGCGGGTGCGGCGGTCAGTTACAACCCAGTGGCGAGCAGTTGGAAGGGCAACGCGGTGGCGCCGGCACTGCAGATGCACAGCATGGGCATCCGTCTGGGCCTGGGCACCGATGGCACGCGCGGCGATGCCTTCCGCCTGATGGATGCAGCCGAGACCGCGCAGCGCCTGACCGTGGGCATGGCGGTGGGGGATTTCTCAATGGGTGCCGGGTGGACCTGGCTGCGCATGGCCAGCGCCGGCGGTGCTGATGCAGCGCACCTGTCGCACATCACGGGCCGGATTGCACCTGGCCTCGCGGCCGATTGCTTGCTGCTCGACGTGAACGTGCCCGAGCTCACGCCGACATGGGACCTCGGATGGGAACTCGTACGGCTGGCGCACAGCGGTCTGATCGAAATGGTGATGGTGGGCGGGCGCATGCGCCTTTGGAAGGGGTGGCCGCTGGACTGGGACGCGCAAGCACTGATGCAGCGTGTGCGCGAGCGCGCAGCCGAGGCCGTGCGCTCGGCGCCGATCCACCGGGTTCATCCGACATCGGCGAAGGCGCGGCAGGCGCAGCGGGCGCCGGGGCAGGACTGAGCTTAAAGCGCAGGCGCAATGGCCAAACCGTCGGGCCTATGGCGCCGAACCGCTGATCCTTTGCTTGACATGGAAGAGCGTCACTGGTTGCAACCAAGGAAAGTAAACGGAAGAAGCCGTTTGGGTACGGGCAGCAAGCCTCCCTCCAATGTGGGCAACCAACGGCACGTGCGAGTCCATGTCCGCGAGTGCCTGCTCCAGTGCCTGTACGCGCTGCTGGCAGTCGAGATTTATGCGGCCCTTTGGCGGCAAACCCAGGGCGTCTGGCAAATCCTGCTGCAACAGGCTCTGCTAGTGCTGGGGCACGGCGCCCCGCAGGCCGGTGAGGATGAGCACGCGGGGCCGGGTCAAGGCACTGCCGGTCCTCAGGCGTGCTTGCGCAGAAAACCCTGGTTGCCGCCGTTGCGGTTGGGTGCAAAGCCGTTGGCCGCCAGCGATTCCTCGACGGTGTCATAGAACTTGCCGATGCCGAGCAGTTCCTTGGCTTGCTTGCCGGTGGCAATAGGTCGGCCGAAGTCTTCGCTGATGCGCACCAATTGCAGGACCTGCTCGACCGTGCTGAACTTGGCCGTGCGTGCCTGGTTCCAGAGGTTGTCCTCGATACCGCAGCGCACATGCAGACCCATGGAGATGCCCCACATGTTTACCGGCAGCACGTTGCGCATGGAGCTTTCCACCGTGAGCAACGCACCGTCGGGCACGGCACGCACGAAGTTGGCGAAGTTGTAGATATGCGGCATGTCCATGCCGCCAGAGATCGCCACCCAGTTGAGCACCAGCGGACCCTTGTAAATGCCGCGGCGCATCAGGCGCTCGACCGATTCGAAGCTGTTGACGTTGTAGCACTGGAAGGCGCTCTGGATACCCGCCTCGTTGAGGCGCCGGATGTGCTCCTCTGCCCAGCCCGGCTGGGCAGGCACCGTCATCTCCTTGTAGGTGCCGAAGACGGTTGGGTCCTCGAAGGTGGTACCCACGAAGTCACGGTCTTCCATATGCTCGACGATGTTCATCTGCGAAGTGTTGATGGTCACCGTCACCTGGTCGGGCTTGGGGTCGAGCTCGGCCAGCATATGACGGGTGTCGTCCGACAGCCACTTAGCCTTAGCTCCGTCAGTCTCAGGGGCGAAAGAAATGGAGCCGCCCACTTGGATGACCATGTCAGGCACGGCCTGGCGCACGCCGGCAATCAGCTCATTGAACTTGGACAGGCGCTTGCTGCCGCGACCGTCGAGCTCACGCACATGCAGGTGCAGCACGGTGGCGCCCGCTTCGTAGCAGTCCACGGCCTTTTGGATCTGCTGCTCCATGGTGACCGGGATGTCTTCTGGGAAGTCCTGGGGCATCCAGGAAGGCGCGTAGGGGGCCGCGGTGATGATGAGCGGCTGCTGGTTCTCGGGGAACAGGTGGCCGTCGAGAAAGTTCATGGGGGTCTCCTGGGAATGCGGGGGGCGGTCGGTGAAGGGTCAGAACGGCTTGTCGCCGATGATCCCGGCGCGCTCCATCTTGCGGTGACAAGGCGGATAGTCCATCACGGCGTAATGCTGGGTGGCGCGGTTGTCCCAAATGGCCACGGAGTTGGGCTTCCAGCGCCAGCGCACCTGATATTCGGGGATGACGGCCTGGCTGATGAGGTACTCAAGCAGCTGGGTGCGGCCCTGGGTGTAGTCCTGGCCCACGCGAACATTGGCCGGTGTGTGGTAGTTGGTGAAGTGGGTGGTGAAGCCGTTGACGAAGAGCACCTTCTCACCAGTTTCCGGGTGGGTGCGCACCACCGGATGTTCCGGGTCTGGGAACTGGGCATGCAGGGCCAGGCGCTTTTCCATGGGCATGGCGGCACCGAAGGTGGCCTCGATGCTGTGGCGGGCGCGCAAAGGCGCAATAAGGTCCTTGATGTCCTGCGGCAGTCTCTCGTAGGCCAGGGCCATATTGGCCCACATGGTGTCGCCGCCCACAGGCGGACATTCGACGCAGCGCAGTACGCAGCCCATGGGCGGGGCTTCGCGCCACGTGGCGTCGGTGTGCCAGGCGTTCTCATAGCGGTCGTTGGGCTGCTCGGGGCTCTTGTAAATGCGCACCAGGCCCGGGTGTTCCGGGTCGCTGCCGGCCACGGGGTGGTCTTCAAGCTCCCCGAACTTGCGGGCAAAGCGCACATGGTCAGCGCGCGAGATATCCTGGTCGCGCAGGAACAGCACCTT
>CANHGF010000154.1 GCA_947460065.1 Comamonadaceae bacterium | reverse complement strand
GGCGAACTTCATAGGGCTCATGGGGCGTGGGCAGGGAGGCCGCGCCGTGCAGCGAGTTCATGCCGATGTAGTCGACCTGCAACTCGTCGAGCTGCACCCCGCCTATTCGCAAGCGCTCGCGCACCACCTGCTCGGCCAGCCTGGCGCGGTTCAGGCAGCCCAGGCCTGCGTAGGTGATTTCTGCTTCGCCGATCCAGCCTTCTTTGATGCCCACCGACACCTTGAGCTGATCGGGCCGCGGCCGCCCCCGGCCGCCGCTCATGCCCACCCGGTCCGGCCCAAGCTCGGTCAGCCGCACCTCGGTGAAGTCGACCACCACATCCGGCGTGATGTAGTGGGCCGGGTCGTGAATCTCGTAGAGCATCTGCTCGGTACAGATGGCCCGATTGATTACCCCGCCGGTGCCCGCCACCTTGGCCACCACGCCGTGGCCGTCAGGGCGCATCTCCAGGAAGGGGTAGCCGAGGTTGCCCAGGTCAGGCACCTCCTTGTAGCCCGGGTCGGCAAAGAAGCCGCCCGAGACATTGGCGCCGCACTCGACCATGTCGGCGCAGACCTGCCCCTGGCCCAGCAGGTTCCAGTCGGACTGGCTCCAGCCAAATTCATGGATCATGGGCGCGAGAAACAGTGAGCAATCGGCCACCCGACCGGTCAGCACAAGGTCGGCGCCTTGCTCCAGCGCTTGGACAATGTTGTCCGCGCCCAGGTAAGCGTTGGCGCTGAGGATCTCGCCTTGCAGACTGGACAGCGGCAGGCCTGACTCCATGATGGGCAGGGTCTGCGCGTTGGCGCGGCAGTAGTCGAGCACGTCGTCACCGATCACCGCAGCAATCTTCAAAGGGCCGAGCTTCATCTCGCGCACGATCTGCGCCGCCTTGTGCGCTGCGGCCTGCGGGTTGGCAGCGCCCATGCTGCTGACGATGCGGGTGCCCTGGGCTTTGCAGTGTGGCAGCACCGCGCGCAAGCGCTCTTCCATCAGCTCGTTGTAGCCGGTGGCCGGATCCTTCAGGCGTTGTACCTGGGCCAGCGCAATGGTGCGCTCGGCCAGAGTTTCAAACACCAGATAGTCGAGTGCGCCATGCTCGGCCAGCAGCGCGGCGGGCTCGATGCGGTCACCGGCATAGCTGGCGCCGGCGCCTATGCGCAAATGACCCCGCTCTTGCGCCTTGGCGCTGCGGTGCGCGCTCATTCGCCCTTGATGCCCTTGGTCTTAATGATGCGCGACCACTTTTCGAAATCGGCCTTTTGCAAGGCAGCCAGCGCGGCAGGGGTGCCCGGCGCACCGATCAGACCGGCGGCCAGCAGGCGTGATTTGACGCTCTCGGATTCCAGTGCGCGGCGGATCGCCTGGTTGACTCGGTCAATGTCGGCCGCCGATGTGCCTTTGGGCGCGAAGATGCCATACCAGTTGTTGGAGTCCACGCCCGAAATTCCCATCTCCTCGAGCGTTCTCGTCTCAGGCAGCAGGGGGTGGCGCTTGGGCGCGGCCAGGCCCAGGGCCTTGAGTTTGCCGGCCCGGATGTGGACCAGGGCCACCGGGAAGTCGATGAAGATGCCGTCCACATGGCCGGCGATCACGTCAGTGATGGCAGGCGCTACGCCCTTGTAGGGTACATGCCGCAAATTCGCTTTGGTCACATCGGCGAGCAATTCCATCGCCAGGTGGGGCACGCTGCCTGTGCCTGAAGAGGCCAGCGTAGCGCCCTCTTTGCGCGCGCGCACGGCCGCGATGAACTCAGGCACGGTGTTGGCTGGATTGTTCGCCGCGGTCACCAGCACCTCGTCGGTGTTGACCACCAGGCTGACCGGGGCCAGGTCGCGAAACGGGTCGGCCGCCAGTTTGTCGTAAAGAGCGGGGCTGATGGTCATGGCGCCGGCGGTGCTGATCAGCAAGGTGGTGCCGTCGGGCGTGGACTTGGCCACAAACTCTGCCGCGATACCGGCGTTGGCGCCTGCCTTGTTTTCGACCACCACGGTCTGGCCCAGTTCGCGGCCCAGTTGCTCGCTCATGATGCGGGCCACCGCATCGATGGGCCCGCCCGGAGGAAAGCCGACCACCAGCCGGGTGGATTTGTTCTGTGCCTGGGCGCCCGCGCTCATCACAAGCGCTGCGGCAGTGGCCAGGCCACAAAGAAGTTGGGGGATCAATCGTACAGAGGGCATGGTTCACCTTGCGGTTGGACTGAGGTCAGGAGCGACCTGTAAAAATTATAGGAAGCGCATGCGCTGCGCGACTGTCGCCCAGGCGGGGCTGGCCATGCCTGTCGGACTGACAACTGAATACAAATTCTTTTGTGATAAATCGCGCCTGGTCTCGCAGACCGCCTCGATTGCGATTAGAATAGAGGCTCTGACGCGCGGTGGAGCAGCCTGGTAGCTCGTTGGGCTCATAACCCAAAGGTCGTAAGTTCAAATCTTGCCCGCGCAACCAATTCAGTGAAAAACGCCAACCCTTGCGGTTGGCGTTTTTGTTTTTGCGCTCACGCACCGCTTGCCGGGTCTATCTGTCTGAGCTTGAAGCGCTGCAGCTTGCCGGTTTCGGTGCGCGGCAGGGCCGCCAAGAACTGCACCTGGCGCGGGTATTTGTAGGGCGCCAGTGTCGCCTTCACATGGTCTTGCAAGGCCTTGACCATGGCCGCGTCACCCCCCTGACCTCTCTTGAGCACCACAAAAGCCTTG
The DNA here is from genome assembly GCA_947460065.1 of Comamonadaceae bacterium. Lineage (GTDB taxonomy): Bacteria > Pseudomonadota > Gammaproteobacteria > Burkholderiales > Burkholderiaceae_C > Polaromonas. The sequence continues at coordinate 3,701 of CANHGF010000154.1, read as the reverse complement.
ACCGCCATGCCGCGCTCTTCATCGGGCACGCCGATCACGCCGCATTCGGCCACCGCCGGATGGGTCAGTAGCGCGTCCTCCACCTCGGGTCCGCCTATGTTGTAACCGGCCGAGATGATCATGTCGTCGGCCCGCGCCTGGTAGAAGAAATAGCCGTCCTCGTCCTGCGTGAAAGCATCGCCCGGGTGGTTCCAGCCGTTCTTGACGTACTTGCTCTGGCGCTCGTCGGCCAGGTAGCGGCAGCCGGTCGGCCCGATCACCGCCAGCTTGCCCACCGTGCCACGCGGCACTTCACGGCCTTCGTCGTCCACCACCTTGGCCTGGTAGCCCGGTACCACCCGGCCGATGGCGCCAGCCCGTGTTTGGCCCGGGACGCTGGAGATGAAGATGTGAAACATCTCTGTCGCACCAATGCCGTCGGTCATGTCGATGCCGGTGGCGTCTAGCCAGAGCTGGCGTGTAGCTTGTGGCAAGGCCTCGCCGGCGCTGACGCTGATGCGCAGGCTCTTGGGCGGCCGCTCACGCGCCAGCACGGCCATCTGCCGGTAGAAGGTCGGCGCGGTATAGGTGATGGTGGCCCCGACTGCATCGATGGTCTCAAGCATGGACTGCGGCGAGTAGGGCTTGCTGGGGTAGTACACGCTCGCGCCGGCCGACATCGGAAACAGCAGCATGCCGCCGAGCCCAAAGGTGAAGGCCAAGGGCGGCGAGCCGATCACGATGTCTTCGGGCGTGGCCTTGAGCACATGGCGTGGCCAGGCCTGGCAGGCGGCCAGGATGTCGCGGTGGCTGTGCACCGCCGCCTTGGGCGAGCCGGTGGTGCCGGAGGTAAAGGCCATCATGGCGATGTCGTCGGCGCGGCAGGGGCAAGGGCCGAAGCGGCCGTCCTTGGCGCTGCTGAGCACCGCCAGCGAGCCGGGCGCGTCCATCAGATTGAAGGGCACGATGGTGAGCAGCCCGGTGCCCTGCTGTGCGATTTGCAGTTCTTCGAGCAAGGCGGTGTCGCACAGCGCCACTGTGGGCTCGGCTTTGCTGATGATCTCGCGCAGCTCCTTGGCGCGCAGCAGCGGCATGCTGGCCACTGCCACCAAGCCCGCCTTGACCACGCCCAGCCAGGCCAACGCCATGCCAATGGAATTGCCGCCGCGCAGCAGCACCCGGTTGCCGGGCACCAGACCAAAGTCTTCGGTCAGCACCTGCGCAATGCGGCGCAGACGCTCGTCGGCATCGCGATAGCTCAGCGTGATGCGCTCTGAGCGCAGAAACGGTCGGTCCAGCCAGCCGCGCTGCTCGGCCTGGGCCATCAGCGCGTCGACCAGATTGGCCTCCTTAGGAATCTGCAGCTCGGGCAGCTCATAGCGCAGCTGGGGCCACAGATCGGGCGCCGGCAAACGCTCCTGCACAAAAGGGTCAGGCTGTGGGCTGGAACGGGCAGTGGACATGCGACGTGACTCCTTGCAAGAGCAAGCCCCGGCTTGGGCAAAGCACCCGCCGAGGATTTATCTGCTTACGGCCTCAATTATTTAGGTCTGAAGTAAATCGTCAAGCGGGGTTGACCCGCTGGCCCTCAGGCTGGGCTGGTGCCCCCATGCTAATACCGCCACAAAATTTGCACCACAGGGCCTTGCCGCTGCAGCAGCGCCCGCTGACCGAGCCGGAAGGAGCTACCCAGCTGCACCGAGGTTTGAACTTCAAAGAAGTTGCTGTTGACCGACAGCTGATCTGACGCAGCTGGCCCACCGGGTCCGCCCAGACCGGCGTCGGCCAGGCTGCCCAAAGGCTGAGCCTTTCTTCGCGCCAGCAGGGCATCCATGGCCACCGGCCCGCCGCCGAGCACGGCTTGCAGCACCACCGCGTCCGCAGTGTTGAGGTTGACCGGCAGGCGCCCGGGTAGCACCGTCAGATGCGGGCGCAAGGCCGCCACCGTGGCTGGCAGCAGGCCCAGCCAGTGCAGGTCTTCGGCGCGTTGGGGCATGAGCGGTGCCTGGCCGGAGGCGCCTTCGCCGGTGCCAGCACTGGCTCTGAGCAGCGCCTGCTGCATCAGATCGAGCTCGGATGCGGGCAGGTTCAGCTGGGCGAACAGGCGCGCAAACACCTCGCTCCAGGGCGCCGACAGGCCGGTACCCTCCAGCAAATTGAGCAGGTTCAGCTTGGCCTGCGCATCGGCAATCTGCACGCTCAGCGTGAAATCTGGCGCCTCGGCCGAGGCCGGAACCTCGCCTTGCGCGAGCAACTGCGAGGGCGACAGATCGCGCCGTATCAGCGCCCAGGGCTCGCCCAGATGATCGATCTGCGCTTGCAGTCTGCCGTCGTCTTGCAGCGCGGCCACCGCCCAGTCCAGCGTCCCACCCAGCAGCCAGCGCGCCTGCGCTTGCTGGCGCCAGCTGGCCTCGACCTCGGTGGCGCGCCAGATGTACCAAAAGCCTGTCATCACCAGCGCGGCAACCAGGGCCACCGTCAGCATGGCCGCGACGATGGCCGCGCCCGCCCGCTCGCCCTTCATGAGGGAGCGGCCCGAAACCAGTCCAGCTGCCAGGGACCCGAGCCACCCACGCCTTGCAGGCCCCGCAGCTGAAGGCGCAGGCCTGCGGGCAGATCCATCAGCCTATCGTCCTGAATCGGCGCATCGCGCCATTGCCCTTGCGCCCAAACCTGCAATTGCCATTGGCCTAGGGGCAGCAGCTTGGCTCGGTTGAGCTCAGCGGGGTCTGCGATTTCGGGACGTTGGGCCAGGGCCCAGCTGCGCAGCAGCGCACTGCGCTCGCTCAGGGGAGGCGACTGCCAGCGCTGCCATTGCCCGCCCCGCGCGCTCCAGGCCACCACGACCAGCGCCTCCTCATTGCTCGAGCGGCGCAGCAGCCGCAGCACCTGACCGTCCCATTGCAGTGCGTTCACATAGGGTGTAGTGCTCAGACGGTCCAGATCGCGACTCCACTGTGCGAGCGCAATATGCAGGTTGCTCAGGCTGGCGCCGCGCTCGCCCGCCACCGCCTGGCTGCGCAGCATGCCGTCGATCACCAGCCGGCTCATCTGCGCCATCAAGGCCATCACCAACAAGGCCACCAGCACCTCAATGAGCGTCAGGCCAGTGCGGCGCATGGCATGCCTTCAGCGCTGCAATTCGGGTCGGATGGGCAGCACCTCGAAGGGCCGCACACCGTCGGTGGCCACCCAGATGCGCCGCTCTGGCGCCTGCCTGTGGCCCAGCAGCACCGCCTGCGCGGCCAGCACCGGCTCCGGGCCCAGGACGAGCTCGCTGCCGCCGAGGACTTGCGCCTGGATGTCTTCATGCAGCCAGCGTTCGGGCCAAGGTCCGCCGGATGGGAATGGCACCAAACCCTCAAAGCGAAAGCCTGCACCCTCGACCCGCCAGCGCAGCGACGCATCTTGCGCACGCGAGGCAGCCCGCGCGCCTTCAAGCAGGCCAGCCAGCCGCGTCGCGTCGCCCTGCAGCTGCGCCTGGGCTGGGTCACGCAGTGCTAGTAGGCTCAGGCTGGTGCCGATGGCGATGATGACCAACACCAGCAACAACTCGATCAGCGTGAAGCCGCGCTCCCGTGGCGGCCTGACGCCCGTCACAGCGGCGGTTTCCACTGCGCGTCACCCTCCTCATCGGGCTGCGGCGCCACCGGCGCACCGTCGTCCGGGTCTATCGGCTGATGGGTGGGACTGTCGGGCTGATCCGGCGGCGGCGCGCCCGG
>CANHGF010000153.1 GCA_947460065.1 Comamonadaceae bacterium | reverse complement strand
CGCCGCAGCCATAGCTGTGCTCGAGCGCGACCACACCGTCGACCTGCGGGTACAGCGGCAGCAGCTCGCGCCGTATGCGCTCGGCCGCGATGCCGACCACGCCGGCCACACACTGCACCGTGGTGCTGATGGCCAGCAAATTGCGCGTGCCCACCGAGCCGTCTGCATTGACATAGCCTTCAAAGGTAAGGCCCTCGAGCGGGGCGAGCGCGGGCGCAGCGGCGGTGGCCAGCGGCAGGCCTTGCAGGGCCCGGGCCGAGGGCAGCTGCAACACCCGCTCATGCACCCAGCTGCCAGCAGCGATGTCGCGCAGCGCATAGCCGATAACCACACCATAGCGCAGCACCGGCGCGCCGCTGGCAATATCGACCAAGGCCAGCTTGTGGCCCTGCGGCACCTTCTCGCGCAGCACCAAGCCCGCACCGACCAGGCCCTCGGGCAGCAGCGTGCCGGCCGGCAAGCCGCCGTCATTGCCGACGATGGCCACGTTGTCCTGCGGGTGCATGCGCAGGGTCAGAGGCTGGTTCAGGGGCTGGGGCTGCTGCGGCTCGGTCACGGTCAAACGCGGCTTACTTGAGCAGGCCCGGCAGCCACAGCGAGAAGGCCGGTACATAGGTGACGGCCAGCAGCGTCATGCCCAGCGCGCTGTAAAACGGCAAGATGGTGCGCATCACTTGCCCGACTGAAATTCCGCCTATGGCGCAGCCGACGAACTGCACCGTGCCGACTGGCGGGGTGTTCAGGCCCAGGGCGCAGTTGATCAGCATCAGGATGCCGAACTGCAGCGGGTCCATGCCGTACTGCATCGCGATCGGCATGAAGATGGGAGTGCAAATCAGGATGGTCGCGGCCATGTCCAAAAAAGTGCCCAGGATGAACAGCAGCACATTGATCATCAGGAAAATGATCCAGGGGCTGTCGCTCACCAGCTTCATCAGCTCGCCGGTTTTTTGCGGCACCTCGTAGAGCGCCAGGAAGTAGCCAAAGGCGCTGGAGATGCCAATCAGCAGCAGAACCACGCCGGTGGTCTTGCAGGCCTTGGCGCAGGCCTTGAGAAAGTTCGTCCAAGTCAGTGTGCGGTAGACCACGGCGGTGATAAACAAGGCCCAGGCCACAGCAATCGAGGCCGACTCGGTAGCGGTGAACGCGCCCGAGAGGATGCCGCCCAGGATGATGACCACCACGAACAATCCCGGCAAAGCCGCCAAAAAGGCGGTGAGCACCATGGCCCAGCCCGGGAACTTGCCGTGGGTCGGGTAGCCGCGCTTGACCGCCACGTAATAGGCCGCCGCCAGATTGCACAGCGTCAAGATGATGGCCGGCACCAGCCCGGCCAGGATCAGCCCCAGCATGCTGACCGAGGCGATACCCGCGGTGGCCAGGGTGAAGATGATCATGTTGTGCGAGGTCGGCATGATGGCGCCCACCAGCGATGCATGGGTGGTCACGTTGACCGCATAGTCGGTGTCGTAGCCTTCCTTCTTCATCAACGGGATCATCACCGAGCCGATGGCCGATACGTCAGCCATGGGTGAGCCGGCCACGCCGCCGAAGATGGTGCAACCCAACACATTGCTCATGCCCAGGCCGCCTCGCACATGACCGACCAGGCTGTTGGCAAAGCGGATGATGCGCTCGGCAATGCCGCCGTAGAGCATCAGTTCGCCGGCGAAGATGAAAAACGGAATGGCCAGGAAGGAAAACACCTGCATGCCGCCGACCATCTTCTGGAACACCACCGCCACTGGCAGGCCGGCCGCCAAAATGGTGGCCACCGACGACAGGCCAATGGCAAAGGCCACCGGCACGCCTAGCACCAACAGCAGCGTGAAACTCAGGGCAAGAATCGTCAGTTCCATGCCGGCACCACTTCCTGACCGCGTGCCAATGCCACGAGATGCTCGATGGAAAACAGCACGATCAGCGCACCGGCAATGATGATGGGCACATAGTCAATGCCGTCGGGCACCGGCAGCATGGGCTTTTTCTCACCCCATTTGGCGTTGGCCCAGAGCCAGCCGCCTTTGACCATGAGTGCGCCGAACAGGCCGACCAGACCGTGGATCAGAAACTCAATGCGCCGCTGCCATTTTTCGGGCAGCAGCACCACCAGTGACTCCAGCCCGATGTGGCCGGCATCGCGCACGCCGACGGCCACGCCAAATGCGGTCACGAAGAGCACCAGCAGCAGCGCCAGGTTCTCGGCCCAGGTGGGCGTGTCATTGAGCACATAGCGGCCAAACACCTGCCACTGCACGCACAGGATCAAGATGATCAGCAGTGCGACGGCCAGCATCAGGCACAGCTTGGCGACAGTGGCACAGAACTTGGTCAGCATGAACAACTCAATGGAGAGTCCGGCGCGCTCGTGTCACGCCGGACTGAGGCACAGGCGGGCTTACTTGATGTCCTGGATCGCCTTGACCAGACGCTTCATGTCGGGCGTGGTCATGAACTTGTCGTAGACCGGCGCCATGACGGACTGGAAGGATTTTTTGTCGACATCGACGATCTGCACGCCGGCGGCCTTCATGCGCGCCAGCGACTTGCCTTCCTGGTCGTCCCAGGCGGCGCGCTGCACCTTGACCGAATCCTTGGCGGCGGCGCGAATCATGTCCTGCTCGGCCTTGGGCAACTTGTCCCAGACGACTTTGGAGAACACCAGAATCTCGGGGGCCATCGAATGCTCGGTCTTGGAATAGACGGTGGCGGCCTCAAAGTGCTTGGCGGTGTCGTACGAGGGGAAGTTGTTTTCGGCAGCGTCGATCAGGCCCGTCTTCAGGCCGGTGTAGACCTCACCATAGGCCATAGGCGTGGCGTTCGCACCCATCGCGCCCATCAGGGCCACCCACAGGTCCGATTGCTGCACGCGAATCTTCATGCCCTTGGTGTCGGCCACGGTCTTGACCGCCTTCTTGGCATAGATGGAACGAGCGCCCGAATCGTAAAAGGCCAGGCCCACATAGCCGACCGACTCACAGGACTTGAGGATCTCGTCGCCGATCGGGCCATCGAGTGCCTTGCGCATGTGATCCACCGAACGGAACAAAAACGGCATGGTGGGCACCATGGTCATGGGGCAGACGCCGTTCATCGGCGCCACATTGACCCGCACCATATCGAGCGCGCCAATTTTGACCTGGTCAATCGTCTCCTTCTCGCTGCCGAGCGCGCCTTTATTGAAGACCTTGACCTTGTGCTTGCCACCGCTGGCCTTTTCAAGCACGGTGCTCATGTGCTTGACCGCCACCACAGTGGGGTAGTCGTCGGCGTTGTGGATGTCGGCCGAGCGGAACTCGGTGGCCTGCACGGACAGGCAGGCCAGGGCTGCTGCTGCAGCCATCAGGGAGGTCTTGAGTTTCATGGTGTCTCCTGTGGGGGTTGAAAAACGTGTTTTGCCGACTGTGCCGCGGCTAGCTGCTGTGGGCCATCCTGGGAAACCTTGAAAAGCGTGGCTCGGGCAGGCCGGTCGCGCCGGGGCGCAGAGCCACCACAGAGCCGCTCAGGCCCTGCGGATCGAGCTTGCTATCGCCCGGGACGATGGAGGTCACAAACAGGGTGCCCAGGTCAGAGCCGCCGAAGCAGCACATCGCCGGCTTGGGAAAGGGCACAGGCGCGGTGCGCAGCAGCTGCCCCTGGGGCGAGATGCAGTCGACCTGGCTTGCATCGTTGGCGCAGATCCAGTAATTGCCCTGGCTGTCGACCGCTGCGCCGTCGGGGCGGCCCGCCATCTGGCGCATGTCCAGGAATGACCGGCGGGCCGAAAGCTCGCCGCGCTCCACATCAAAGTCAAAAGCCCAGATTTGCTGCGACAGAGGATGTGAGTCCGACAGGTAAAACGTCTTGCCATCCGGGCTGAAGCCCGAGCCGTTGGAGGTGTACAGGCCCTCAACATGCGGGCCGGTCAGGCCGCGCTCGTCCAGGCAGTACATGCCGCCCAAAGCCCGGTTCTGCGACTGCTCCATCAGCATGGTGCCCACCCACAAACGGCCGCTGGCGTCACAGCGGCCATCGTTAAAGCGGATGCCGTCGGCGGGGAAGGTCGCCAGGGCCAAGTCTTCCAGATCGACGCTGCCGTCCTCGCCCAGGCGGGCCGCGCTGATGCGCGTTTCCATGGCGGCGATCACCCGGCCGTCTTCAGCCAGCGCGATGCAGCCGACGCGCTCAGGCAGGCTCCAGGCCATGAGTTGCCCGCAGGACTGGCTCCAGCGGCGCACCCGGCGCGACTCAATGTCGACCCACCACAAGGCCTGTAGGCGCACGTCCCAAACCGGGGACTCGCCCACACGGTCGGGGCCTACGGCAATGACTTGAAAGGAACTCATCGCAAAGATTCGGGCAATCAGGGCTTGTGGAGGACAGAAATTTTGGTTATCTTATCAGTTGTCAGACAACAAGATCCAATTATTGCCCAAGCAGAGACGCCGGTGGCACGGGTTTTCCCCAGTGAACTCCAACCTTCCACTTCGCCGCAAGCCTCGCAACCTGGCCCTGGACCTGGTGGACACGCTCGGCACTGAAATTGGGCAGGGCCACTGGCCAGCGGGCCAGAAGCTGCCTACTGAGGCGGCGATCATGGAGCGCTTCGGCGTCAGCCGCACCGTGGTGCGCGAGGCGCTTTCGCGCTTGCAGGCCGGCGGCCTGGTCGAGACACGGCACGGCGTGGGCACCTTTGTGCGCCTGCCCGACGACAGCCCGCCCTTTCGCGTCAGCCCCGACCAGCTGGGCACCTTGCGCGAAGTCATCGCCCTGTTGGAGTTTCGCATCAGCGTCGAAACCGAAGCTGCCGCCCTGGCCGCAGCCCGCCGTCAGAGTGAGAATCTGGCCGAAATGCGCCTGGCCCTCGATGAGTTTTCTCAAGCAGTGGAAGCGGGTAGAGACGCAGTAAGTGCTGACTATCGTTTTCACAGCGAGGTGGCCCGTGCCACCCAGAACACCCACTTCACCGACCTGATGAAGTCCTTAGGCCTGGGTGTGATCCCGCGCGCCCGCCTGGAAAACCCGGCGCCGCTGTCGGCCGAACGCCAGGCCTATCTGCGGCGGGTGAATCTGGAGCATGAGAGCATTTACAACGCTGTCGCGGAGCAGGATGTGGAGGCCGCCCGGGCGGCCATGCGCACCCATCTGTCTAACAGCCGCGACCGCCTACGGCGCGGAGAGGCGGGTCAGGGCTAATGTCCAGCGCCGGGCCGTGCGGGGTTAAGCCCATGGCAACTAGTTGTACGATGTCTTATCATTAGAGCCATGAACACTGCCCCCCACACCCCCGTGGTCCGCCAGATGCAGGTCATCCCGGTGGCCGGCCACGACGGCATGCTGCTCAACCTGAGCGGCGCCCACGGCCCGTTTTTCACCCGCAACCTGGTGGTGATCACCGACTCGGCCGGCCACACCGGCGTGGGTGAGGTGCCCGGCGGCGAGAAGATCCGCCAGACCTTGGAAGACGCGCGCGCGTTGATCGAAGGTCAGCCAATTGGCAACTACAACGCCCTGCTCAACGCAATGCGCCAGCGCTTTGCCGACCGCGACAGCGGCGGCCGCGGCCAGCAGACCTTTGACCTGCGCATCGCCATCCACGCGGTCACCGCGGTGGAAAGCGCGCTGCTGGACCTGCTGGGACAGCACCTGGGCGTGCCGGTCTGCGCGCTGCTTGGTGAAGGCCAGCAGCGCGACAAGGTGCAGATGCTGGGCTACCTCTTTTACGTGGGCGACCGTAAAAAAACCGACCTGGCCTACCGCAGCGAGCCGGGCGCCAGCGACGACTGGCTGCGACTGCGCCACGAAGAGGCGCTCACGCCGGAGGCCGTGGTGCGCCTGGCCGAGGCGGCGCAGGCGCGCTACGGCTTTGAGGACTTCAAGCTCAAGGGCGGCGTGCTGCGCGGCGAAGAAGAGGTCGAGGCGATACGCGCGCTGCACGAGCGCTTTCCCCAGGGCCGGGTCACGCTGGACCCTAACGGCGGCTGGCTTCTCAAGGACGCGGTGCGCCTGATGCAGGGCATGCACGGCATCCTGGCCTATGCCGAAGACCCCTGCGGCGCCGAAGGCGTGTATTCCGGCCGCGAGGTGATGGCCGAGTTCCGCCGGGCCACGGGCCTACCGACAGCCACCAATATGGTGGCCACCGACTGGCGTGAAATGGCGCACAGCATCGCGCTGCAGTCCGTCGACATCCCTCTGGCCGACCCGCACTTCTGGACCCTGCAGGGCTCGGTGCGGGTGGCCCAGCTGTGTCAGATGCACGGCCTGACATGGGGCTCGCATTCGAACAACCACTTTGACGTGTCGCTGGCCATGTTTACCCACTGCGCGGCAGCCGCGCCCGGCCGGGTCACGGCCATCGACACGCACTGGATCTGGCAGGACGGGCAATTCCTCACCCAGGAGCCACT
>CANHGF010000152.1 GCA_947460065.1 Comamonadaceae bacterium | reverse complement strand
TCGGCCTGGAAGTTGGCGCCGACGACTACCTGGCCAAGCCCTTCAACCCGCGCGAGTTGCTGGCGCGCATCCATGCGGTGCTGCGCCGCCGGCCGGTCACCGAGGTTCCAGGAGCACCCTCGAGCGAACAAGAGGTGGTGCGCTTCGGGTCCTTTTCCTTCGACCTCGGTCTGCGCAGCCTCCAAAAAAACGGGCAAGACCTGCCCCTGACCACCGGCGAATTTGCCATGCTCAAGACCCTGGTGCGGCACCCGCGCCAGCCGCTGTCGCGCGAGCGCCTGGCGCAACTGGCGCGCGGCCGCGAGTTTGAGCCTTTCGACCGCAGTCTGGACGTGCAGATCTCACGCCTGCGCAAACTCATCGAGTCCGACGTCAGCGCGCCCCGCTACATCCAGACTGTCTGGGGCGTGGGCTATGTCTTCGTGCCCGATGGCAGCAGCTAAAGGCCGGCAACAACCCGGCCTGATACGCCAATGGCGCTCGGCGGTGCCACGCAGCACCAGCTTGTTCTGGCGCACCTTTGCGCTGCTCAGCGCCCTGCTGCTGGTATGCATTGCAGCCTGGCTGCAAGCCTTTATCAGCCTGGAGATCGAGCCACGGGCAGTACAAAGCGCTCAACAATTGGCCTCACTGGTCAACCTCAGCCGCGCCAGCCTTCGCACCAGCGATGCCATCGGGCGGGTGCTACTGATCAAGGCCTTGGGCGAGCAGGAGGGTCTGAACATCAGCCTGAGGCGCAGTAGCGACCGCTATGTACCCCGGCGAGCGGGCTGGCTGCAGGAAAGCATCCATGAACAATTGCGTCGGCAGATTGGTCCATCCACCGTGCTGGCCGCATCGGTCAACGGGCAGACAGGCCTGTGGATAGGCTTTGACATTGAAGAGGATGCCTACTGGCTGCGCACCGACGAGGCCCGCCTGGTGCCGGCGCGCGCCGGTACCTGGCTGCTGTGGCTGCTGACGGCTGCGTCGCTGTCTCTCCTGGGGTCGGTGGTGATCGCCCGCGTCATCAATCAACCCTTGCGTGAACTGGCACGCGCAAGCACCCAACTGCGCGAACATCCGACGGACGGCCTGCGGCTGGACGAGCAGGCCCGCACCACCGAGATCCGCGAGGTCAACATCGCCTTCAACCGCATGAGCGAACAACTGGCCAAGCTCGAACATGAGCGCGCCTTGCTGCTCGCTGGCATCTCGCACGACCTGCGCACGCCGCTGGCACGGCTGCGGCTGGAGGCCGAAATGAGCGTGCCCGACCCACGGGCGCGCGCGCACATGGTGGCCGACATGGAGCAAATTGACGCCATCGTCGACAAGTTCCTGGCGCACAGCAGCCCACAGGCTGAGCCGCTGCAGGCGCTTGCGCTGCTGCCCCTGGTCGAGCAGGCCTGCTTTGCCCTGGCCGACGACAGTCAGGTCCACATCACGCAGCAGATTGAGACCGATCTGAAGGTACTGGCCGATCCGGTGGAATTGATGCGGGTGCTGTCCAATTTGCTTGAAAACGCGCGCCGCTACGGCCGCAGCGCCGACGGCATCAGCCGCATCGACATCCAGGCCAGCGCCAGCCAGGCCTGGGTGCTGCTGATGGTGAGCGACCGTGGCGTGGGCGTGCCCGAGCAGCAGCTGACCCAGCTGACCCGGCCCTACTTTCGAGGGGAAAAAACGGCCGACCAAACCGGCAGCGGCCTGGGCCTGGCGATCGTCGAGAGCAGCGTGCTGCGCATGGGCGGCGGCTTTTCGCTCAGCCTGGTCGAGCACGGCGGCCTGTGCGCCAGCGTGCGACTGCGCCGCGCATGAGCGAGCCTAGACTGGCAGCAGCAGGGCCACCGCCTGGGCCTCCATGCTTTTGCCCTCGCCCACCGGCCCCAATTTCTCGGCCGTCTTGGCCTTGACATTGACCTGATCGAGCGCCAGCCCCAAGCCCCGTGCAATGGCGCTGCACATGGCCGGGATGTGGGGCGCCAGGCGCGGCGCCTGGGCCACGATGGTGGCGTCGATGTTGCCAATCTGCCAGCCCCGCGCGCGCACCCGCGCCGCCGCCTCGACCAGCAAGCGCATTGAGTCGGCACCGGCAAAACGCGGATCGGTGTCCGGAAAATGCTGGCCGATGTCGCCCAGACCTGCCCCGCCCAAAATAGCGTCGGTGATCGCATGCAGCAGGGCGTCAGCGTCAGAGTGGCCGAGCAGCCCCTTGTGCCAGGGGATCTGCACCCCGCCCAGAATCAGCGGGCGGCCTTCGGCCAGCACATGGCTGTCCCAGCCCTGACCGATGCGAAAGGGCAGGCGGGGAGCGGTGCTGGAACTCATGCGTTTGCGTCCTGTGGGGGTGTTTGACGTGAACTCAGCACGGCCTGCGCCAGGCTGAAGTCTTGCGGATAGGTGACCTTGAAATTTTGCGCGCTGCCGGCCACCAGCAGGGGCGCCAGGCCCTGAGCCTCCATGGCGCTGGCCTCGTCGGTCACCGCCAGGCCCTGCGCCTGGGCCAGGCGCAAGGCCTGCTCGAGCGCGCCCAGGCGAAACATCTGCGGCGTCTGCGCCAGCCACTTGCCCGCGCGCTCCAGGGTCTGGGCCACCCGGCCGTCGCGCTCGCTCTTGAGGGTATCGGGCAGGGGCAGGGCCAGCAGGCCGCCGACCGCATCGTCTCGGCACTGGGCAATGAGGCGGCGCACCTGCTCGGGCTCGATCAGGCAGCGCGCCGCGTCGTGCACCAGCACCCAGTCATCGGGCCCAGGGCCGCCAGCCTGCTGGCGCCAGGCCTGCAGACCCTGGCGCACCGAATCGGCCCGGCTGGCGCCACCACAGCGCAGCAGCTGCAGCGCCCGGCCGCGCACCAAGGCGTCGACGTGGTCATCCTGCGGCGCCACCACCAGCGCCAGGCCGCTGATCAGATCGCCCAGAGCCTCGAAGGCCTGCACCGTGTGCAGCAGCAAGGGCTGGCCGCACAGCAACTGGTACTGCTTGGGCAGGGCCGGCGCGCCCGGCTGCAGCGCCCGTGCGCCCACCCCGGCGGAGGGAATCAGCACAAAAAAACGCGCTGTGGGCAAGGAGGTGGGGGCTTGGGCATGGTCGGACATCTGAGGGGATTCTAAAATCAGCGCCTCCACCCCACTCCATCCGGTTTGGGGTGTCCGTCTTTGTCGCGCCCCAGCGCCCCCCTCATGGACCTTCCCCAGCTGCTCCCCGGCAAACGCCACACCCTGCCGCCCACCGTGGCCTCCAGCGACGCCTTACTGCTCGCGGGCCTGGCCTTGCGCGAAAAGCAAGCCGGCAAGCTGACCGCCATCGTCACCGCCGACGCGGCCAGCGCCCAGCGGCTGCTGCAAGAGTTGCCGTTTTTCCAGCCGGCGCTGCGCTGCGCGCTGTTCCCCGACTGGGAAACCCTGCCCTACGACAGTTTTTCGCCGCACCAGGACCTGATCAGCGAGCGCCTGGCCACGCTCTGGCGCATCAACCAGCGCGACGCCGAACAAGGCGCCGATGTGGTCATCGTGCCCAGCACCACCGCGCTGTACCGGCTCGCACCGCCCTCCTTTCTGGCCGGCTATACCTTTGAATTCAAGGTCAAGCAAAAGCTCGACGAGGCCAAACTCAAGGCCCAGCTGACGCTGGCCGGCTACAACCATGTGACGCAGGTGGTCAGCCCCGGCGAATACGCGGTGCGCGGCGGGCTGATCGACCTGTTCCCCATGGGCTCGCTGGTGCCCTACCGGGTCGACCTGTTCGACGACGAGGTCGACTCCATCCGCACCTTTGACCCCGACAGCCAGCGCAGCCTCTACCCGGTGCCCGAGGTAAGGCTTTTGCCCGGCCGAGAGTTCCCAATGGACGATGCCGCGAGGGCCCGCTTTCGCAGCCGCTGGCGCGAGCTGCTCGAAGGCGATCCGACCAAAAGCCGCATCTATAAAGACATCGGCAACGGCGTGGCCACAGCTGGCATCGAGTACTACTTGCCGCTGTTCTTTGAGGAGACAGCCACGGTCTTTGACTACCTGGGTACCCAAGAAGCGACGCTGGTGCTGCATGGCGACCTGGAGCCGGCCTTCGAACGCTTTTGGCAAGACACCCGGGAGCGCTACCGCCTGGTGCAAGGCGCGCCCGATCGCCCCGCACTGCCGCCCGAGGCCCTGTTTCTCAACGCGGAGGGGTTTTACAGCCGGGCCAAGGCCTATGCACAGTGGGTGCTGCGGGCTCCTATCCCCCGCCCTCCCCCGCAAGCGGTAGAGGGAGCCCCGAGCAGCTCCTTGACACCCCCTCTTCTCCTGCTTGCGGGAGAGGGTTGGGGTGAGGGTCTGTTCCTGCCCCTTCCCGACCTATCGGTTAGCCGAGGCGCCGAAGACCCCCTGTACAAACTCAAGACCCATCTGGCGCGCTCGCCCCACCGCGCCCTCATCCTGGCCTAAATCGCGGGGCGGCGCGAGAGCCTGCTGGACTTTCTGCGCGCCAGCGGCGTGCAGCCGGTCGGCTTTGACAGCCTGCAGGAATTCATCGCCAGCAGTGAAAAGCTGGGCATTGCCAGCGCCGCCCTGGCGCAGGGCTTTGCCTGGGGCCAAGCCAGCCTGGACCTGATCACCGAAACCGAACTGTTTGCAGCCGCCCCTGCGGCTCGCCGGCGCGGCAAACGCCAGGAGCAGGTCAGCGATGTCGAGGCGCTGATCAAAGACCTGGCCGAGCTCAATGTCGGCGATCCGGTGGTGCACAGCGCCCATGGCATCGGGCGCTACCGGGGCTTGGTCAATATGGACATCGGCCAGGGCCCGAGCGAGTTCCTGCATCTGGAATACGCCGACAAGGCCGCGCTCTACGTGCCGGTCAGCCAGTTGCACCTGATCGGCCGCTACACCGGCGTCAGCGCAGACGAAGCGCCACTGCACCGCCTGGGCTCGGGCCAGTGGGAAAAAGCCCGCCGCAAGGCGGCCGAGCAGGTGCGCGACGCCGCCGCCGAGCTGCTCAACATCTATGCCCGCCGCGCCGCTCGCGAAGGCCACGCCTTTCGTTACTCGCCCAAAGACTACGAGCAATTTGCCACCGACTTTGGCTTTGAGGAGACCGCCGACCAGCGCGGCGCCATCCATGCAGTGATTCAGGACATGATCAGCCCCCGGCCCATGGACCGCCTGGTCTGCGGCGATGTGGGCTTTGGCAAGACCGAGGTGGCCTTACGTGCGGCTTTCATCGCCATGACCGGCGGCAAGCAGGTGGCGCTGCTGGCGCCCACCACCTTGCTGGCCGAGCAGCACTACCAGACCCTGGTCGACCGCTTTGCCAAGTGGCCGGTCAAGGTGGCCGAGATGAGCCGCTTTCGCTCAGCCAAGGAAATCACAGCGGCCATCAAAGGCATTGCCGACGGCAGCATCGACATTGTGGTGGGCACCCACAAGCTGCTCAGCGCCGACGTAAAGTTTGCCCGGCTGGGTCTGCTCATCATCGACGAGGAGCACCGCTTTGGCGTGCGCCACAAAGAGGCCATGAAAGCGCTGCGCGCCGAGGTCGATGTGCTGACCCTGACCGCCACGCCGATACCGCGCACCCTGGGTATGGCGTTGGAAGGCCTGCGCGACATGAGCGTAATTGCGACGGCGCCTCAGCGGCGCCTGGCGATCAAGACCTTTGTCCGAAGCGAGTCCAACGGGGTGATCCGCGAGGCGGTTCTGCGCGAGCTCAAGCGCGGTGGCCAGGTCTACTTCCTGCACAACGAGGTCGAGACCATCCAGAACCGGCGCGAAAAGCTCGAAGCCCTGCTGCCCGAGGCCCGCATTGCGGTGGCCCATGGTCAGATGCCCGAGCGCGAGCTTGAGCGGGTGATGAAAGACTTTGTGGCCCAGCGCTACAACCTGCTGCTGTGCTCGACCATCATCGAAACCGGCATTGACGTGCCCAACGCAAACACCATCGTGATGGCGCGCGCCGACAAATTCGGCCTGGCCCAATTGCACCAGCTGCGCGGGCGGGTCGGGCGCAGCCACCACCAAGCGTACGCCTACCTGATGGTGCCCGATCTGGAGGGCCTGTCCAAGGCTGCGCAGCAGCGGCTCGATGCCATCGGCCAGATGGAAGAGCTGGGCTCAGGTTTTTACCTGGCCATGCACGACCTGGAAATTCGCGGCGCCGGCGAGGTGCTCGGCGAAAACCAGTCGGGCAATATGATGGAAGTGGGCTTTCAGCTCTACAACGAAATGCTCTCGGAGGCGGTACGCAGCCTCAAGGCCGGCCGCGAGCCCGACCTACTCAGCCCCTTGAGCGTGACCACCGAGATCAACCTGCACGCGCCCGCGCTCTTGCCTGATGACTATTGCGGCGACGTGCATTTGCGCCTGAGCTTTTACAAAAAACTGGCTACTGCCCACCACGGCGATCAGATCGACCGCCTGACCGAAGAGATCGTGGACCGCTTTGGCAAGCTAC
>CANHGF010000151.1 GCA_947460065.1 Comamonadaceae bacterium | reverse complement strand
TCGAGCAGGTCGCGGTTGCTGGCTGCGACGATGCGCACATTGCAGTGGATCGAGCGCAGCGACCCAAGGCGCTCGATCACCTGGTCTTGCAGCACCCGCAGCAGCTTGGCTTGCAGGTCTGCAGGCATTTCACCGATTTCATCGAGAAACAGGGTGCCGCCGTCGGCTGCTTCGAACTTGCCCGCCTGCGCCTTGACGGCGCCAGTGAATGCGCCTTTTTCATGGCCGAACAAGGTTGACTCGAGCAGAGCGTGGGGAATGGCCGCGCAATTGATGGCCACATATGGCCCGTCGTGACGGCTGGACCGGGCATGCAATTGGCGCGCGAAAACATCCTTGCCGACGCCCGATTCGCCCAACAGCAGGACGGTGGTGTCGGTGCGGGCCACCCGGTCGAGGCGGTCGGCGACAGCTTGTGTGGCCGGGTCGTCGATCACGATGCTGGTACCGGCTGAAGTTTGCGGCCTACCGCCACGCGCTGGCGCTGGGATCTGGGCCGGTGCGTTTCGCTCGATGACTGCCATCAACTGGCGGGGCTGGAAGGGTTTGACCAGAAAGTCATGGGCGCCGGCGCGCAGGGCCTCGATGGCCAGTTCGGTATCGGCGTAGGCGGTCATGACGACCACCCGAAGCTGTCGGTTGACGGCTTGCGCGCGGCGCATCAATTCAAGCCCGTTCATGCCGGGCAGCCGGAAATCGGTGACCAGCAGTTGCTGCTCGCCGGCCCGCACCTGTGGCAGAGCCAGCTCGGCCGATTCAAAGGCCAGAAAATCGATGGCCGCCATTTTCAGGCTGACGATGATGGCCTCGCGCAGATCGCGATCGTCTTCCACCAGTAAAACAGGGAGGTTCTGGCTGGTCACAAATCAGAGCCTTGCCATGCAAGGAAGCTGGATCAGGAACCGGGCGCCGCGAGGCTGCCGGTTTTCGGCGTGAATTTCGCCTCGGTGCTTGCGTACGGTGTCGAGCGCGATGGATAGACCCAGTCCCGTGCCGTTGCTGCGCGATGTTGAAAACGGCTCGAACAGGGAGTCGAGCATGTCGGCCGCGATGCCGGGTCCACTGTCCTCGATGCCGATGTCCACACGCATACCCTGGCGGCGCAGGCCGATGACGATGTCATCGCCCGCAGCGCTGACCTCAATGGCGTTTTCCAGGACAGCCACCAAGGCGCTGACCAGGCTGGCTCGCTCGCAGCTGATCAGTCCATCGAGGTGCGCATTTTCGTCGTAGCAGATCCCGATCGAGCGCTGGCGCGCCAGCGCCTCGACCTGAGTCAGCGCATCGGCGGTCAGATCGTTCGGACTGACCAACTCAGGCTGCTGCAAGACCGGCTTGATGAACTGCAGCATCTGCCCGGCCAATTTCTCCAGGTTCAGCAACTGAGTATGAACCCGGCGTGCAAAATCGGCCCGCTGTGTTTCGTCGAGCTGCGCGTCAACCAGATAGGAGGCGTACAGCATGGCGGTGGACAAGGGGGTTCGAAACTGGTGGGCAATACCCGCCGACATTTTTCCCATGGCGGCTAGCCTGTCGATTCGCTCCGCTTCACCCAGCCGCCTCAAATTTTCTGTGATGTCCTGGATTTGAATCACCATTTGCATACCTTGCCGTTTGTGCTCGATCTGAACGGTATGCGATTGCCCGCCGATGTGAACCCGATATTCAGACGGGCCGGCGCCAGGTTTCCAGGAGTCGGGCAGCGCCCAGGTTCCCTCTTTTTCCAATTCCGGCAGCCAGCGCAGCGCGGCCGAATTGAAGTGCGTCACTCGGCCAGACTCCACCAGCACCACGCCGGCCGGCAGCACATTGATCAAGGACTGCAGTTGGTCGTGGGCCCTGACCAGGTCTGCATTGAGGGCATCGATCTGAGCGGCCAGCTCTTCATGCCGGCGCTCCAAGGCCTTGGACGCCGTGATGAAGAGCTCAAAGGTGTCGGCAAGATCTGACGCAGACTCCCGGCTGCTGGTGACCGGACTTGTATTCATGGGCTAGACCGATCGTGTCAAAAATGCAACATGCTTGAGGGGCGCCCTTGGCTCAAATTGGAAAGTGGATCTGGTTTTACAAAAAATCACCAATAATTACAGTTCCGTGATTACTTTAACAAATTTCTATGGATCCGCAAGCCGGCCCCGCTGCGATCGATCCCGCTAGGGCGACCGCAGGCTCTACCGCTTTGCTTGGATCTGGCTGGCTTGAGCGATTGAGATCGCTCAGCTTGGCTGCGCGCAGCGCTTTGGCTTTGGGCGTGGTCTTGCTCGCGGGCCTGCTTATTTGGGTGGCTCAGGGTTCGTCGCCTGAGCGCGAGCAGCGGATTTTGTTTTCAAATGTTTCAGGGGCCGATGGCGCTGCCATCGTTGCAGCCTTGGAGCAGATGAATGTGCCCTATCAATTTACCGAGGGTGGCACGGCGATCACGGTTCCCAAAGCCATGGTTTACGAAACGCGCCTCAAACTGGCAGGGCAGGGCCTGCCTAAGTCGGGCAATGTCGGCTTTGAAATTCTTGAAAAGCAGAAATTTGGCACCAGCCAATTCGTCGAGCGGGTGAATTACTTGCGCGGCCTGGAGGGTGAACTCGCGCGCAGCATAGGCTCGATCGCTCAGGTCAAGTCGGCGCGGGTCCATTTGGCCGTGCCCAAGCAGACCGCCTTCACCCGAGAGCAGGAACGCCCAAGCGCCTCAGTCTTGTTGACCCTGCATCCGGGACGGGTGCTCGATCCGAGCCAGACCGCTGCGATAGCCCGCCTGGTTAGCTCTTCGGTCCCGGGCATGCAGGTCCAGGATGTCGCTCTGCTTGACACAGACGGCGGCAGCCTGGTGGCGACGCAGCCCCGTGCGGACCTGGACGCCGGCCAGCTCAGATACACCAAGGAGGTCGAGGCGTCGCTGGCCCGGCGCCTGGCCGACTTGCTCACACCGCTGGCCGGGCCCAATGGCTTTCGTGCCCAGGTCACGGTCGACCTGAGTTTTGACGAGCGCGAAAAGACTTCCGAGGTCTACTCGCGAAACGCGGGTGACCAATCCATACGCAGTGAGCAGACCATGGAGTCGCGCGGCCAGAGCGATGGCCCGGGCGGGTTGCCGGGCGCTTTGAGCAATCAGCCGCCCGTACCGCCTGAGGCGCCGGTGGTCAATCAGGTCAACGGACGGCCGGCCACTGCGCAGGCCCCCAACTCGGCCCGTGAGCTCAATGCACCGGGGCGGGTGGAAACCGGCCAATCGGTGGCCGCAGATGGCGGCGCGCTGCGTCGTGAGAAGACGGTCAACTACGAGGTCGATCGCTCGATCGAGCGCTTCAAGCCCAGCAAGGGACAGCTCAGGCGAATTTCGGCGGCGGTGGTCCTTGACTACAAGCCCAGCGCCAATGGCTCAATACGTGCACCCTACAGTCAAGATGAACTGCGGCAGATCAACACACTCATCCGCGATGCGGTCGGCTATGTTCAGGCGCGCGGCGACACCGTGAGCGTGGCCAACCTGCCCTTCAATGCGCCGCCGACCAGTGAGTCTGCGCCGACGGCGGCCGAGTCCTGGTGGACCCCGGAAGTGATGGATCAGGCCAAGAAGATGGGCTGGACCGCGCTCGGTGCTGCGCTGCTGTACCTGTTTGTGCTTCGGCCTTTGCTCCGGCCCACATCGGTGCCTGCGCCCCAGCCTACCGAGCCAGCCATGACCAGCACGACCTCGCCCAACGATGTCCGGCGCGAAATCGAGGAAAAGCAGGAGGCCTGGGCGCGCCAGCGTGAGGTCTGGGCTGCCGAGGAGCGGCTGCGTGAGCAGGACGAACAACTGCGTCGGGATCAGGAAGAGAAGGTACAGGCTGATCGCAAGCGACGCTTGGACGAATTGCTGGGCTATGCCGAAGGCTTTGCCGGCCTGCAGCCCGAACAGACGGCCTTGTTGCTCAAGTCCTGGGCGTCCAGCAGACCCCCGGTGGGAAGCACAGGCAGCAACGAAGCCTCAGGCGCTTCGCGCTAGGACTTGCGCAGTATGGTCACTTCGAACAATCCCGTGGTCAATAAAGCCGCATTGGGGACCGCCCTGAAAAGAGGGCTGCAGATGGCTGGCGAGGGTCAGGGCACGCCTGCCGCAGGACTGGACGGCCCCTCGAAGGCGGCAGTGATGCTCATGATCCTGGGCCCGGAGCGGGCGACGGAGGTGATGCAGCAATTCTCGGCCGAAGAGGTCAGCCGGGTGTCGTCCTTGATGTCGTCTATGCAGGCGCTCGACCGTGAAACACTCATTGGCGTTCTGGAAGAATTTAGATCGACCACCCAGCATCAAAAGACGGTGGCCTTCAATCCCTCAGAGTTCGTGGAGTCTCTACTGGAAAAATTCTCCATGGATGCAGCCTCGACCGACTGGAAGTCGAACGAGGAAATCAGCTCCCATCTGCCGGCACTCGACTCGTTTTCCAAGATGCCGGTGGAGGCGCTCAGTGGCCATTTGTCTGAAGAGCATCCGCAGGTGGCAGCCACGCTGCTGTCCCTGCTAGACCCAGCCTTGTCGGCTCAGGTGCTGGAAAGCCTTGAGGCCGACCAGCGCAACGAACTGGTCCTCAGGATCGCCTTGCTCGACCGGATTGACCCCGCGGTGCTCGGCGATCTCAATGAGGTGCTGGAGCGTGCGATGCAATCGAAGAAAATCGGCGGCAGCAGCGGCCTGGGCGGTATTGCACCGGCAGCCGATATTGTGGCCAACCTCACATCAGGCCTGGATCGACAGACGCTCGAGCATATTCAGGCCTTCGATGGTCGGCTGGCGGCTCAGATCCAATCCAAGGTCTTTACCTTCGAGGACTTCGCACTGGTGGAGCCATCGGCTCTGCAGCGTCTGCTGCCAGAGGTGCAGACCGAAACTCTGGTGATTGCGCTCAAGGGCACGACGCCTCGCCTGAAGCAGCACTTCAAAGCTGCGATGACCAACCGGATGTCTGAGCGGGTTCAGTTTGAATTGGACAGCATGCCGGCGGTCAAATTGCAGGATGCTGAGCGGCGCCAGCGAGAGATCATCGTCTTGGCCAGGAATTTGGAGGCCCAGGGCGCCTTGTCACTCGATAAAAAGCCGGCCGGTGCTTCGGCCGCCAGCTCGGCATGAAGTCGTGGTCGCCGCCCTCCTTCGATACCCCAGCCAGCTCGGACTCTGAGTTGCCGCAGGCCAGGACTGCGGCTACGCCAAACCTGCAGCCCCTGCTGACCGCGCAGGAGCTGAGGACTTTTGGGCAATACCCACATCAAGAGGCTTTCCTGAGGGGCTTGCAGCAGGGGCTGGAGGAGGGCCGGGCCCAGGGGCAGCAACTGGGTCGGCAAGAGGGCTGGAGCGAAGGTCACCGCCTGGGCTATGAGGCTGGCTTGACCCAGGGCTTGCAGGACGGTGCAGACGATGTCAGGCGCCTGTCTGGCGAACTCCAGGACTTGATCGCCTCGCTCGAGTTGTTGCCATCCATATGGGCGCAGGAACTGGGTGAGTCGGTGTTTCTGGTGGCCAGCCGTCTGAGCGGTGGCGCTGAGCCTGATCGCCGGGCAGTGATTCAGACGGTGCTGGCGTCTATGCAGGCTGTGCCCCAGCCTGGAAAGACGCTGCGCTTGTGCGTGGCCCCGAGGGACATGGCGACCTGGGCGGCCATCCTGGGGGACCCGCAGGCACCGCTGCAGATGGCTGCGCAGGCAGACCCTGATTTGCTTGCCGGACAGGCGCTGCTGGAAATCGGATCGATGCGGGTTGATGTTGGCGACAGTGCCCGCCTGGCCTTGATCAAATCGGCGTTGGGTGTGCTGTCCGGCAAAGCCGTCGGCGAGTAAGTCGTGCATGCAGCCTTCGAGTCCCTGATTCGACAGACGAGGGAGCAGACCGACCGTCTGAGGACGCTGCCCTTTGGCATTACCTATGGTCGCTTGCGGCGTGCAACGGGCGCTGTGTTGGAGGTCGATGGCCTGCCCATGGTCATTGGCGAGCGGGCCCATGTTGAGGGTGCCCAGGACAAGCAGTGGCTCGAGGCCGAGTGCATTGGCTTTGAAGCCTCCAGGACTTTTTTGATGCTGCTCGACGCCGTGCAGCCCATGGCGCCTGGAGCGCTGGTGCTGCCTTCATCCATGCCCCGCTTGGTCGACGGTCGCTATGAAGTGCAGGCGCAGCGGCCCAGCTTGCCTCTGGGCCCGCAATTGCTCGGCCGTGTCGTCGACGGATTGGGGCGTCCGCTTGACGGCCTCGGTGGCGACCTTGGCGGCCCGGTCGTGCGAGCTGCGGGCCCGGTCAACCCTTTGCAGCGCGCAACCATTGTGACCCCCCTGGATACCGGTGTGCGCGCGATCAATGCCGCGCTGACCATTGGTAAGGGGCAGCGAATAGGACTGTTTGCCGGCTCTGGCGTTGGCAAGAGCGTCCTGCTGTCCATGCTGGCGCGCAACTGCGC
>CANHGF010000150.1 GCA_947460065.1 Comamonadaceae bacterium | reverse complement strand
CACCGGGGCCGGGATGCCTTCGCCGAGCATGGCAGCGCCTTCCATCACGAAGGTGCCGAAGGTGCGGCTGGTGTAGAAGCCCCGCGAGTCATTGACGACGATGGGCAGCTTGCCCAGCGCCCGCACATAGTCCATCGCATGGGCCACTGTGGCATCGTCGGTTTTTTCTCCTCGGATGATCTCGACCAACTGCATCTTGTCGACCGGGCTGAAGAAATGGATGCCGATAAAGCTTTGCGGCCTTGCGCTGGCCTGGGCCAGGCCGCTGATCGGCAGGGTCGAGGTGTTGGAGGCCATGATGCCGCCCGCAGCCAGCAGCGGCTCGACCCGTCGGGTGACCTCGGCCTTGAGTTCGCGCTGCTCGAACACCGCCTCAATGATGAGCTCGCAGCCGGTCAGGGCTTGCGCATCGGCGCCCGCATCGATCCGCGCCAGCAGCGCCTCTTGCTCGGCCGCGCTCATGCGGCCTTGGCTGACCCGCTGCTGCGCCAGTTTTTCGCTGTAGGCTTTGCCCCGCGCGGCTTTGGGCGCGTCGGTATCGATCAGCACCGTGTTTATGCCGCGGCTGGCCTGCGACCAGGCGATGCCTGCGCCCATCATGCCTGCGCCCACAATGCCAACCTTTTTCGGCTTGAACCGCGCCACGCCCGCCGGCCGCGAGGCGCCGCCCTTGACCGCGTTCATGTTGAAGAAGAAGGTGTTGATCATGGACTGCGCCTGCCCGCTCGTCATCAGCTGGGCCAGGTAGCGGCTTTCGATACGAAACGCGGTCTCCAGATGGACCAGGCTGCCTTCGACCATGCAGGCCAAAATCGCCTCGGGCGCGGGCAGCAGGCCGCGGGTTTTCTTTTTGAGCATGGCCGGCGCCACCGTCAGAGCGGTCGCAATCTTGGGACTGCGGGCGTCGCCGCCAGGGATCTTGTAGTCCTTGGCCTCCCAGGGGTGGGCCGACTGCGGATGCTCGGCGATCCAGGCCAGGGCGCGCGTTCGCAGTTGCTGCTCGTCGGCCACCAGTTCATGCACCAGCCCAACCTCGGCGCCCTGGCGGGGCGGGAACAGGCGACCCTCGACCAAGTAGGGCTGGGCTGCCATCAGGCCGAGCTGGCGCACCATTTTTGTCACGCCGCTGGCGCCAGGCAGCAGACCGAGCGTCACCTCGGGCAGGCCCAGCTCGATGCGCGGGTCATCGATAGCAATGCGGTGGTGACCGATGAGCGCCACTTCCCAACCACCGCCCAGGGCGCTGCCGTTGATGCAGCTGACCACCGGCAGACCCAGGGTCTCGAGGGTGCGAAAGTTCTTCTTGACCCGTTCGACCTCGGCATAGACGCGCGGCGCATCGGCCGGCGTCAAACGCATCACCGCCTTGAGGTCGGCACCGGCAAAAAAAGTTTTCTTGGCCGACGCCAGGATGATGCCCTTGAGTTGCGGGCGCTGGGCCACCAGCAGTGCTGCGGCCTCGGCCATATCGTCCTGCCACTGCAGGCACATGGTGTTGACCGGCGAGTCGGGTTCGTCAAAGGTGAGGGTGGCGATGCCGCCATCGATGCTCAAGCGTATGTTTTTCATGGGGGCGGCCCTCAGATGCGTTCGATGATGGTGGCAATGCCCATGCCCCCGCCCACGCACAGCGTGGCCAGGCCGTAGCGCAGCTGGCGGCGCTCGAGTTCGTCGAGCAGCGTGCCCAGGATCATGGCCCCGGTGGCCCCCAGCGGGTGTCCCATGGCGATGGCCCCGCCGTTGACATTGACTTTCTCAGGCGGCACGCCCATTTCCTTCATGAAGCGCATGGGCACCGCCGCAAAAGCCTCGTTGACCTCGAACAAATCGATCTGCTCGATCTGCATGCCGGCCTTGGCCAGCGCCTTGCGGGCCGCCGGCATGGGGCCGGTGAGCATGATGGTTGGGTCGTCGCCACTGAGCGCGGTGGCGACGATGCGCGCCCTGGGCTTGAGCCCATGGCTGCGGCCGGCCGCCTCCGAGCCGATCAGCATCGCCGCTGCGCCATCGACGATGCCCGAGGAATTGCCCGCATGGTGCACATGGGCGATGCGCTCGACCTGCGGGTAGCGTTGCAGGGCCACCTCGTCAAAGCCCATCTCGCCCAGCGCCTGGAAGGCCGGCTTGAGCGCAGCCAGGCCAGCCAGGGTGGTCTGCGGCTTGATGAATTCGTCCTCGCCCAGGATCACCTGGCCCAGCGCATCGCACACCGGCACCACCGATTTCGCAAACCAGCCCGCCGAGCGCGCATGGCCGGCGCGCTGCTGGCTGGCCAGCGCATAGGCGTCCACATCCTCGCGCGTGAAGCCCGACAAGGTGGCGATCAGGTCTGCGCCTATGCCTTGCGGCACAAACAAGGTGGCGCTGTTCGTGTTCGGGTCTTGCGCCCAGGCGCCGCCGTCGCTGCCTATGGGCACCCGGCTCATGGACTCCACCCCGCCGGCCACCACCAGGTCTTCCCAGCCCGAGCGCACCTTTTGCGCCGCCATATTGACTGCTTCGAGGCCCGAGGCGCAAAAGCGGTTGATCTGTACCCCCGAGGCCCTAAAGTCCCAGCCGGCCTTGAGCGCAGCCACCTTGGCAATCACCGAGCCCTGCTCGCCCACCGGCGAGACCACGCCCATGACCACATCGTCGACGGCGGCGGTGTCAAAGCGGTTGCGCCGCTGCAGCTCGGTGAGCACGCCGGCCAGCAGGTCGACCGGCTTGACCTCGTGCAGGCGGCCGTCGGCCTTGCCCTTGCCGCGGGGTGTTCGGATGGCATCAAAAATCAGTGCTTCGGTCATGGTGGGCTGGCCTTGGTTCCTGGGGGAAAGAAAGGTTAGATGGGCTCAGGGTCTATGGGTATGGGCTTTCCACGATCAGTATAGGAAGATTGCATTACCTCGTCACATGCCGCATCTGGCCACGTTATTTCATGATTGAACGCACTCTTTTCAGCGCCGAACACGAGCAATTTCGCGATGCCTTTGGCCGCTTCATGGACCAACACATTGCGCCTTTTCATGCCGCCTGGGAGGAGCAAGGCTATGTGGACCGCCAAGTCTGGCATCGGGCCGGAGGCGACGGATTTTTGTGCATGAGCCTGACCGAAGCACTGGGCGGGGCGGGCGCCGACAAGCTGTATTCGGTGGTGCAGATGGAGGAGCTCGCGCGCGCCGGCTTTACCGGCATCGGCTTTGGCCTGCACAGCGAGATCGTCGCGCCTTATCTTGCGCATTACGGCACGCCCGAGCAGCAGCGGCGCTACCTGCCGCGCCTGGCCTCGGGCGAGATGGTGGGGGCGATTGCGATGAGCGAGCCGGCCGCCGGCAGTGACCTGCAGGGCATACAAACCACCGCGGTGCGCGAGGGCGATCATTACCGGATCAATGGCAGCAAAACCTTCATCACCAATGGCTGGCATGCCGACCTGGTGATCGTGGTGGCCAAGACCGACCCGGCTGCCGGCGCCAAGGGTACGAGCCTGTTTTTGGTCGAGCGCGGCATGCCCGGCTTTACCGTGGGGCGGCGCTTGCAGAAGTTGGGCCTGAAGGCGCAGGACACCTCCGAGCTTTTTTTCTCCGATGTGCGGGTGCCGGCGGCCAACCTGCTGGGCGGGCCTGCGCATGAAAACCGCGGCTTCATCGCGCTGATGGAGCAGTTGCCCTGGGAGCGGCTGCAAATCGCCATCGTTGCGGTGGCGGCCAGCGAAGCGGCCATCTCCTGGACGCTAGACTATGTGCAGCAGCGCAAGGCCTTCGGGCAGACCCTAGGCAGTTTTCAAAATACCCGCCATACCCTGGCTGAGCTGCAGACGCAGGTACAGGTGGCGCGGGTTTTTGTAGATCGCTGCACCGAGCTGATGCTCAAAAGCCAGCTCGACACCGCCACCGCCAGCATGGCCAAGTACTGGACCACCGACCTGCAGTGCCGCGTCATGGACGACTGCGTTCAGCTCTTCGGTGGCTACGGCTTTATGTGGGAATACCCGATCACCCGCGCCTATGCCGATGCGCGGGTGCAGCGCATCTACGGCGGCACCAACGAGATCATGAAAGAGGTGGTCGCGCGCAGCATGGGGCTGGCGGGGCGCTGAGGGCGGGCGCTGTCACGGCCGGCGCTACCTTGGGCTTGGGCACCCGGGGCGGTGGCGTTGGTGATTTGCCGTCCAGGCAGCCCAGCAGGCTGCCTGCGACCAGGGCCGCTGCCCCCGCTTGGAGGCTTCGCACTGCGGTAGATCTCATCGCCCTATGCTGGGCCAGCTCGGCTGCGCAGCGTGTGCGTCAAGGCCGATGCTGACCGTCGGTGGCCGCCGCTGGTGTTTCTAAGGCTATTGCGGCTTGATCCCCGCGTCGCGCACGATGGCAGCCCATTTGCGACCCTCAGCCTTGATAAAGGCCTCGGTCTCCTGTGGGCCCAGGGTGAAGACTTCGCCGGCTGTGGTCTCAAATTTCTGGCGCAATTCCTTGTTGCTCAGCACCTGATTGAGTGCGCTGCGCAGCTTGTCCAGAACGGCGGGTGGCGTCTTGGCAGGCGCGAAGAGGCCGACCCAGGACTCGATCTCCCAGCCTGGCACGCCCGCCTCGGCCGAGGTGGGTACGTTGGGAAACAGGCTGCTGCGGCGCGGGCTGACGATGGCCAGAGCCTTCATATTGCCGGCCTGGATGTGTGGCCGAGCCGACGGCGCGGTGTCGAACATCACGTCGGCGCGACCGGCGATCAGGTCGGGGTAGGCTGCTTGCGAGCCCTTGTAGGGAACGTCTGTAAAGCGCACGCCGGTCTGCTTCATCAGATAGGTCCCCATGATGTGCGCGCCGGTGCCGCTGCCCAGGTGGGCCATGTTCAATTTACCCGGTTGTGCGCGCGCCAGATCGAGCATTTCCTTGAGGTTGTTGGCCGGAAAATCTTTGCGCACCACCGCCACATAGGGCACGGTGTAGGCCAGGCCGACTGGTACAAAATCGGCCAGCCCGTCGTAGCCCGGGCTGCTGTAGAGGTGCATGTTCCAGACGATGTTGCTCAGGCCGCCGGCCAGCAGGGTGTAGCCGTCAGGCGCTGCCTTGGCGGCGACCTGTGTGCCCACCAGGGTGCCAGCGCCGGTACGGTTCTCGATCACGATGTTCTGCTTGAGCACTTCGCCGAGGTACTGGCCCAGAATCCGAGACACCACATCAAAACCTCCGCCCGCAGTGGACGGAACGATGATGCGTATCGGCTTATCGGGGAAGGCTGGATCGGCCAGCACTGCGGTTGGGCTCAGCGCGACCAGGGCACAGGCCAGGCCGGCAGCATTCAAAAAGCGTCGTTGAATGGGCATGAAAATTCCTTGAGTTGAGTGTTTCAGGATTTGGCAAAGCTGGGCTGCTTGCCGCCCGAGATGAAGGTGCCGACCCGGTTGCCAGCCGTCACCGGCAGCAGCAGGTGCGAGGGGCAGTCGTCGTTGTGATGCACCGAGACGATGGACACCATGGGCCTGGCGATGGCCCCCGAGCCGATGTCTTCGTTGATGGTGGCCGGCACGTCGTTGTCGGCGCTCTTGATGCGCAGCCCAATTTGCTCGCCGGGCTTGAGTTCGATGCCGATGGACTGGATTTCGATGTTGAACTCATAGATCTCATTGGGCACCAGTGGCTGGCGCTCGTCATGGGTGTGAACGGGCTGCCAGGCCTTGGAGCGGGCTGCATCGAGCTTTCTTTGCGAGCCGCGCAGCCAGCCGCGCGTGAGCACCCTTTCCTTGCCCTGGGCATCGCGGTGCAGGAGGCTGACAAACCACAGCACCTCGGTGTCGGTGGTTGAGCCCCAAAGATTGAGTACCGAGGGGCCGCACAGCTGCGTGGTCTCGACCATGGGCGGCGTCCAGAACTGCAGATCATGGCGGGCAAACATCGAGTCCTCGTAGTTGCTCCAGCCTTCATTGGGCCAAAACTCGTGCTCGGACAGCAGGCCGTCGCGGTGCAGGTAAAACGGTGTCCAGCGGGTTTGCGGCAGCGGCCATTGCTCTGCAGTGATCCATTGGCTGGTGCCCTCAATGAAGACCTGCACCGCCGGCTCCTGCATCATGCCGGTGTCGATGCCCTTGAGCCAGTGGTCGAACCAGCGCAGCGATTCATAGGCGTATTGGTAGCAAGGCCGGTCTAGGTAGATGGGGGGGCCGAGGGTGAGCCGCTTGGGCCCCCGCCAGTACTCCCATGCGCGCAGATCGCCGGGCAGGTGCAGTCCGAACATGCCCCAGTCGCCGCCCAAATAGGTCGGAACCTGGCAGCCCTTGTCGAAATCGACCACACGCTCCTGCCAGTACTCATTGAAGAGCGGGTTGAGCAAAATTTCGAGCAGCACCGGATTGTCGCCCACCTCGGGCTGACGCAGCGCGTTGGCCAGCACTGCGCTTGCGGTGATCTCCGGGTCCTTCAGGGCTGCGTTGATGGCCGCCTGGTATTTTTCGTCGCCCCATTT
>CANHGF010000149.1 GCA_947460065.1 Comamonadaceae bacterium | reverse complement strand
GTCAGCGTGGCCATCCTCACCGGGGAGGGTCGGGCCTTTTCGGCCGGGGGTGATTTCGAGCTGGAACAAAAACTGGTCAATGAATTCGAATGGCGCGCCCGCATGTGGAAGGACGGCCGCAATCTGGTCAAGAACCTGATGCATTTTTCCAAGCCTCTGATTTCAGCGATCAACGGTGCGGCTGCAGGCGGAGGATTGGCCGCGGCCATGCTCTCGGACATCACCATTGCTGGCCGTTCGGCCAAGATCGTTGATGGCCATGTGCGCCTGGGCGTGGCTGCCGGCGATCATGCTGCCATCATCTGGCCCCTGCTGTGCGGCATGGCCAAGGCCAAGTACTACCTGATGAGCGGCGAGCATCTGTATGCCGAAGAGGCCGAGCGCATCGGGCTGATCTCGCGGGTGGTCGATGACGACAAGCTACAGGAGACCGCATTGGAGGTGGCTGTCAACCTCAGCCGGGCCTCGCCGTCGGCGATCCGATGGACCAAGCTGTCCATGAACAACTGGCTGAACATGGCCTGGCCCATCTTCGAAAATTCCCTGGCTCTGGAGATCCTCGGGTTCTCCGGGCCCGATGTGGTTGAAGGTCTCAAGGCCTACGAAGAAAGGCGGCAGCCGAACTTTGATCCCCACTCTCCGGTCTGAGACCGACCCCATTGAGGACTGGTCATGAACACAGCTTCCCAAGCCCCAAGCCATCCGCTCGCTTTCAGCGGCAAGACCGTACTGGTCGTCGGCGGCTCCAGCGGCATCGGCAATGGCATCGCCCAGGGCTTCAGGCGTCAAGGCGCCCATGTCCATGTCTGGGGTACACGCGCCCGGGCTGAGGACTATCAGGCCGAGTCAGGCAGCGACCTGCAGGGGCTGCTTTTCTCGCAGGTGGATGTGGCCGATGCGGCATCGTTGGCGCGGGCCGAGACACCGATGCAGCTCGATGTGCTGGTGCTGTGTCAGGGCACGGTGGCCTATGGCCGCAAGGAGTTCGAAATGGACAGCTTCCGGCGCATCATCGAGCTCAACTTGAACAGCCTCATGGCCTGCGCCCTCAAATACCGCGAGGTGCTGGCGCTGCGCCAAGGCAGCCTCATCACGGTGTCTTCGGCCGGTGGCCTGCGCGCCACCCGAGGCAACCCGGCTTATGCCGCCTCCAAGGCCGGCGCGATTCACCTGACGGCCACACTGGCCCAGGCCTGGGCACGCCAGGGCATCCGGGTCAATGGGGTGGCTCCCGGCCTGGTGGACACCAAGCTGACCAAGGTCACCATCGCCAATGAAGAGCGGCTGCGCGAGCGGCTCGACGGCATTCCCGCCGGCCGACTGGGCACGCCCGATGACATGGCCGGCGCCTGCCTGTTTCTGGCTTCACCTCTGGCCAGCTATATCTATGGCCAGACTCTGGTGGTCGATGGGGGACGGATTCTGTGAGCCTGCGTGTTGATGTGTGCGGCGCTCAATGACGCAGAGCCAGCCGACAGCCCCAGCGGCAGACCGGCTCACCCGCTGGGAGCAATGGCTGGCCCAAAGCCAGGAGCCGGCCCTGGATCCGCAGCTTCCCATTGTGGATCCGCACCATCACCTCTGGGACCGTGGAGGCCACACCTACCTTCCTGCCCAGTTTGCGGCAGAGGCCGATGCCAGCGGCCACCGCCTGCTGTCCTCGGTCTACGTGGAATGCCTCTCTCAATACCTGGACAGCGGGCCCGAGCATCTGCGGCCGGTCGGCGAAACCGCCCATGTGGCGCAGCTGGCAGGGTCCGCGCAGGGGCGCATCGCGGCGGGCATCATCGCCTATGCGGATCTCTCGCTCGGTGATGCTGCCGACGAGGTGCTTGAGGCCCATGCCCAGCAGGCCGAGGGGCGCTTGCGCGGCATTCGCTACAGCACCGCCCATGACAGCGACCCGACGGTCCACAGTGCCTACCCGACCCACCCTGGCATGTTGCGCGAGCCGGCGGTGCGCGCTGGCGCAGCGCGGCTGGCGCAGCGCGGACTGACCCTGGATGTCTGGGTGTATTTCCATCAGCTGGGCGATGTGCTGGATCTGGCCCGGGCCTGTCCGGATCTGAGCATCGTGATCGACCATGCCGGCGGGCCGATCGGTCTGGGTGCTTATGCCAGTGGGCGTGAGCAGGTGTTCCAGGCCTGGCGCGCGGCGCTCAAACCCTTGGGCACCCTACCGAATGTGGCGCTCAAGTTCGGCGGCCTGGCCATGCCCCTGGCTGGCTTCGAATGGCGCAAGCAGCCCCAGCCGCCCGATTCCGCGGCGCTGGCTGCGGCCTGGCAGCCCTATTGGGAGACCTGCCTGGATGTCTTTGGGCCTGAGCGCTGTATGTTCGAAAGCAATTTTCCGGTCGATCGCAGCGGCTGCACCTATGCGGCCCTGTGGAACGCCTTCAAGCGCCTGGCGGCGCCGCTCAGCCATGCCCAGCGCGAGCAGGTTCTCTCTGGCACCGCCCAGCGGGTCTACCAGCTCTGATGCGGCTCTGATGAAAGGCTGGCTCAGGTCGGCTGGCGCTGCACCAGCAGCAAAGCCGCCTCGCGCGCGCTCATGCCTACCCGGACGCCACAGGCCTGGGCCAGGCCGCTGGCCGCGCTGATGATGCCCTCGTCATAAGTGCTCATGCCATCGCCCATGCGTGCCAGGCGGCCATCGACGGTCGCTCCAGGAATGCCCTCGGGGTCGGTGATGGCAAGTCCTGCCATGCCCGAATCGTGGCGACCCCGCCCGCCGTCGGAGCAGATGAAGCCATAGGGCCGAACATTGATGATGTGGCGCGCGCCGCTGCGGCCGGTATGGCCTGCTGTCACGAGCACATTGCGTCGGTCGGCTTCGGTGCCGAACACGATGGAGTCGGTGACCACGATCTGCCGGCCTTCTGGGGTTTCGTGCATGACGCGCCGGTTCGTCACCTGATAAGCGCCCGGATTGCCGGGGTCTCGTTCGAGCATCAGGCGGGCCGCTTCATGGGTTGCCATGCCGACCTGCACGCCACAGTCGGCCGCAGGTCGGTTGAGGTGGCTGATGCGGCCATTTCGGTAGGTGTCAACGCCGTCACCCAGGACGATGCTCATCACATCGACCGCCGCCGCCGGAATATTGAGCGCCTCCATGTACCACAGGCCCGCCATGTTCGCGCCCAGCGGACCGACCCCGCCGTCAAAGCCGATGACCGCGCGCGGCAGATGCTCGCGCAGCAGACGGGCCGGCAAGACGCCGATGTAAGAGGCGGTAACGAGCACATCGCATCCACGGTTGTGCGGCAAGATGTCGGCGGCGCTGTCCAGGGCCATGATGGCACCCCGCGCGCTGCGCAGCATCTCGGTCTGCAGGTCTTTCATCCGGGTCTCCTGTGTCCGTGAAGAATCTGTAGCGTCGCTATCTCCGGGCTGGCTCTGCGCTGAAAGGCCAGCCAGCCCAGGTGCGTTTCTGGGCTCAATGGTAGTCTGTTCTTCGGCGCGCAAGAGGGGCGCAGGCACGTGCGGTCCGCATCCTTGCTGCCCCTGAGGTCCGGTGCTGCGCAAGCCTGCAAGAGCGCGCCGACTGCGTCATCAATCGAGTGCGGAAAATCCGGTGGCCTTGACCACGCGAGCCCAGCGCTCGCCTTCCTGATTCATTTTTGTGAGCCAGGTGTTGCCGCACAGTTCGGGCGTGGCGTTCAGGCCTGCGCTGCTCATACGGGCCTTGAATTCGGGCGTAGCCATCATTTGCTGGTGCACTGCAGTCAGGCGCTGGGTGATGGCCGGCGGCAGGTTCTTGGGCCCCGACAGACCGAACCATACCGAAGTGCTCAGCTGCGGCATACCCACTTCGGCCACAGTGGGCAGATCGGGTAATTGAGGCGCGCGCTTGTCGCCGGTGGTGGCGTAGGCCAGCAGCTTGCCCGCCCTGATATGGGGCGCGGCGGTGGCGATCTGCACAAAGCCCAGGGGCGCGGTACCGCTGAGCATGTCGGTGATCTGGGGCGGGCTGCTTTTGTAGGGAATGTGGGTCATCTCGATGTTGAGCGCTTCGGCCAATTGATGACCCAGGAAATGCGCCGGTGAGCCCGCTGAGTAGGACGAATAGGACGGGGGCATCTTTTGGGCTTTGAGCCACTGGGTGAGCTGACTGATGTTTTTCGCGCCCAGCTGGGGGTGGGCGGCGAGCACCAGGGCTGCGTCCACACCCTGGCAGATCTGGGTGAAGTCGGCCGGCTTGTATTGAGCGCGCGGGTTGGCGCTGGGGGTGATGGTCATCATGCCTGCGGTGTTGACCAGCAGGGTGTAACCGTCGGCCGCTGTGCGCAGCATCTGTTGGGCGGCGATCATGCCGCCGGCCGCAGGCAGGTTCTCCACCACCACCGGCTGTCCCAACTCCTTGCTCATGTGGTCGGCCAGTGCCCGGGCGTAGACATCGGGCGGGCCCCCGGGCGAGGAGGGCGCGAGCAGCTTGATGGGCTTGTCAGGCCAGGTCTGGGCCTGGGCACCAGTGGCTGCCAGGGCCAGCAGCAGGGCGGTTGAGCGCAGGTATGCATTCATGGCGGGATTTCCTTGGCTGTGTATTTCTATGAGGCAGCGCTTTAGCGCTGCGGCATATCGGCGCTGGAGTAACCCACGCTGACAGCCGCGTCTTCGGGAATGGGGGGCACGGTCTGTGCCCAATTCAGCCAGGCCTGGCGCATGGCCTGCAGCCGCTCGGGCTCGCGCTGGGCCAGGTTGGCGCGCTCGCGCTCGTCGGCATCGAGCTTGAACAGGTATTCGTGCTCGTCCACTTTCAGGTACTTCCAGGCGCCCAAGCGGAAGGCGCGCTGATGGCGGTGGTTCATGCGCCAGTACAGTGGGCGTTCAAAGGTCTCTGAGGGTTTGCGCAGCACAGGCTCCAGCGAGATGCCGTCGATCGGGTAGTCGGGGTGTGCGCTGCCACCGCCGAGCGCCAGTAGGGTGGCTGACCAGTCCATGGTCATGCACTGCTGGGCACTGACGCTGCCGGGCGCAATCACCGCCGGCCAGTGCGCGATCCAGGGCACCCGGATGCCGCCTTCAGTCAGATCCATCTTGCCACCTACCAGCGGCCAGTTGTCGGAGAAGCGCTCGCCGCCGTTGTCGCTGGTAAAGACGATCAGCGTGTTGTCCAGCAAGTCGGCGCTGCGCAGCGCATCGACCAGCCAGCCTATGCCTTCGTCCATCTGCTGGATCATGCGGTGGTAGGTGTGGACGTTGCCGCCGTCCAGGTGGAACAGATTGCCCTTGACCTGCTCGGCCAGGTGAGCGTCCTCACGCGTCTCCCAGGGCCAGTGGGGCGCGGTGTAGTGCAGGCTCAGGAAAAAGGGCTTTCCCGCTTTGGCGCTGGCGGTTTTGCTCTGGACGTAGTCAACGGTTCTGCGCGACAGCAGGTCGGTCAGGTAGCCGATTTCATGGTGTGCTTGCTCGTCGATGTACAGATCGTGATCGCCCTTGGCCGAGCAGTGGGTGAAGTAGTCGACGCCGCCGGCCATGATGCCGTAGAAGCTGTCATAGCCCGAGCGCAGCGGGCCGAAGGCCGGCGGATAGCCCAGATGCCACTTGCCCACCAGGGCGGTGTTGTAGCCCGCCTCGCGCAGCAGCGAGGGCAGGGTGGGGATGGACGGCGGCAGACCCAGCGAGGCGCTGCCCTTGCTCTTGCTGCTGATGGGCTCTTCCATGCCCCCGCGCACCCGGTATTGGTAGCGCATGGTCATGAGCGCAAAGCGGGTGGGCGAGCAGACCGGGGCATTGGAATAGCCCTGGGTCATGCGCAGTCCGCCGGCGGCCAAAGCATCGAGCCGGGGCGAGACCGGGCCATGGATGGATGCACGGCCGCCGTAACAGCCCAGATCGGCAAAGCCCAGGTCGTCGGCGACGATGTAGATGATGTTGGGGCGGGTCATGACTGCATCTTAGATTCGCCGCGCCAGTACCACCGCTGCTGCTGAGCCTGTACCCACCACCTTGCACCAGGCGCGCAGGGGCCAAGCCACCGGGCTGCCCGCCAGCAGCGCCGCTTCGTCACGGTGGTGGACTTCGTCGGCCTGGCATTGCAGCAGCAATGGCAGCAGCCCCTCAGGGCCGCCGTGGGCCTGCAGATGATCGACCTGCGCCTGGTAGTGTTGGTCGACGAAGGTTTCTACTGCGGCAATCGTCGCGTAGACCGCGCGCCGCCCGAGCAGGGCCGGCAGGGCGCCGGTCAGCCAGCCCGCCAGGCGCCAGGGACCGAGCAGCCGGCTGCGCTTTGCGTTGGGTAGCCAGGCTTCTATGAGCCGCAAATGCTCGGCTTCGGCCTGGCCGTGTCGTTGCGCAAAATCGAGCAACTCCGTGTCGCCGCGCCAACGGGCGATAGTGGCGATGGCGCGGTATATGTAGACGGCGCCGGTTTCACCAGCGTGGTCGGAGCGCAGCTCGCGCTCCAGGTGTTTGGACAAGTTAGCCCCGCAAAAGGGGGCAGGCTCCC
>CANHGF010000148.1 GCA_947460065.1 Comamonadaceae bacterium | reverse complement strand
GGCTGCCAGGCGGGGTCGAGCGCCGACAAATCGCCGGTCAGGCAGGCAATCGCCGGCATCAGGGCTGGCAGGTGGGCCTGTTCCAGCGCCTGCCGCAGGCCTTGGCCGGTGAAAGAAAAATCAGCCTTGTCGCTCAAATGAGGCCCTTTAAAAACTCAACAAGCGCAGGCAACACCCTACCAAGGCAGGGCCAGGCCCTCAGGCCGTGCGCAGGCGGCCAACTCCTTGCACAGCGCCGCCGGCAGCGGTATGCCATCGCGCAGGCGCTCGGCCTGGCATTGCAGACCCCGGTCACCGGGCATGCGCACGGGCTCGCCCGGGGCACTGGCCGGCAGGCCAGCCAGCGCGGCCACGGTGCGAGCGACCTCCTGCTGGTAATGCGCCATATCGCCGAAGCGGCTGATGTCGATGGCCAGCAGCCAGGCGTTTTGCCGGTGCTTGCGCCCGCCTGGCTTGTCGCTGAGAAAATCGGCAATGATGGGGTTGCCCACCACCAGGGAGCACAGCAGCTCAAACATCAGCGCCAGGCCCGAACCCTTGGGCCCGGCCATGGGCAGCACGATACTGGCTTGCTGCGGGTCGGTGGTGGGCTCGCCCTGCTCGCTCAGCGCCAGGCCAGCGGGCAGCGGCGTGCCACTTTGCTTGGCAGCGCGCAGCTGGCCCATGGACATCGCGCCACTGGCCATGTCCAGAATCAGCGGCTCGTCGGCAGCACCCGGCACAGCAATGGACAGCGGCGCGGTCGACACGCCAGCCGCCTTGGCGCCGTGATAGGCCATCAGGGGAATCGAAGCGGCCAGCGCAATGCCCACCATGCCCTGCCGGGCCAGCGCCTGGGTGTAGCAGCCTAAGGCACCGGTGTGGGTGGTGCCGCGCACCATCACCAGGCCCAGGCCCAGTGCACGCGCCTTGAGCGCGGCCTGCTCGGCCGCATGGAACATGGCCACGGCGCCAGCGCTGGCGTCGGCGTCAAACACCTGCACCGCTGGCGTTTCATGCAGCACCCGGCGCTGCGGCTGTACCTTGATCACGCCCTTTTGCATGAAGTTCAGATAAAACGCCACCCGGCTCACGCCGTGGGTGTCGATGCCGCGCAGGTCGGCCCAGATCAGGGCGCGGGCCACATCGTGGGCAGCCTGCGCTGCCAGCCCGGCATGCACAAACAAGGCTTGAACAAAATCTTGCAGGCGCTGGGCATGCACCGTTGCTGTGTCGCTCATTGCCGCTCGATCTTTCGTGTATCAATCACTTGGCGCCACTTGCGCAATTCGACGGCCACAAAGCGGTTCATCTCCTCGGCTGAACTGCTCTGCGGCTCGCCGCCCAGCTCAAGCAGGCGGCGCGCCATGTCGGGCTGCTCGAGCACCTTGCGCATCTGCGCATTGAGGTACTGCACCACCGCATCGGGGCTGCCGCCAGTGGTACCGAGGCCGATGAAAGAGAAAACCTCGTAGCCAGGAAGCGACTCACTGACGTTGGCCAACTCGGGCATGGGCTTGTAGCGCTCGCGCCCAGTGGCCGCCAGCGCACGCAGCTTGCCGGTCTTGATGAAGTTGAGCGAAAGCGTGGGCGCCTCGAACAGGTAGTCGACCCGGCCGGCCAGCGCTTCGCTCAGGGCGGTGTTGCCGCCCTTGGTCGGGATGTGCACCGTCTCGATGCCGGCCATAGCGTTCATCAACTCGGCCGACAGATGGCCGATCGACCCCACCCCCGAGCTGGCGTAGTTCAAGACGCCCGGGTTCTTTTTGGCATGGGCCACAAACTCGGGGAAGGTCTTGAACGGCGACTGGGCCGGCACATTGATGATGAAGGGATAGGAGGTCACCATGGAGATCATGCTGACGTCCTTCAGGTAGTCAAAGGACGCATTGGTGGCCAGTGCAGCCGCAGCCGGGTAGGCGCCGGTGACCAGCAGCAGGGTGTGGCCGTCGGGTCTGGCCCGCGCCACCGCCGCTGCGCCCACCAGACCGCCGGCGCCGGGCCGGTTTTCAACCACCACCGGATTACCTATGGCCTCGCCGAGCTTTTGCGCCAGCAGCCGCGCCATGATGTCGGCCGAGCCGCCGGCGGCAAAGGGGCAGACCAGGGTGAGTGGGCGGGCCGGATAGCCCGCAGGCGCCTGGGCCCAGGCCGATGAGGTGCTCAGCGCGCACACGCCGGCAAGGGTTCCCAGCACAGCGCGACGGGCCGAGGAAAACGCAGTTGAAAAGGTCATGACAAGGACTCCGGTTCTTGCAGAAGGTTCACGCAGGCAGCAGGCCAGCAGAAATCAGCGCGCGGCGGATGCGCTCGATCTCGTCGGCCGGGATTTTGACCAGCGGTGGTCGCACCACCGCTCGGGGCAGCTTGCCCATGAGCACCAGCGCCTCCTTCATGCGGTTGTGCATGTCGACGAAGGGGTCGCTGTAGAACACCTCGGCGGTGTGATAGATGCGGTCGTGAATCTGCTGGGCCAGCGCCAGATCCTTGTGTTGCACCGCCTGGAACAGCTGCGCCTGGAGATCGGCGATCACAGAGCCGCTGCCCGAGAGCAAGCCCTTACAACCGAGCACCAGAGAGCTGAACAGCCAGGCACTGTGCGTGCTCAGCACATTGACCGGCCGCTCACGGCTTTGCAGCGCGCGGATCTGCCGGTCGGCCAGCTGCGCACCGCCACTCCAGTCCTTGATGGCCGCAATCGTCGGCACCTCATCGACCATGCGCAGCAAGGTCGGCAGCGGGTAACCCTGGCCGCCGGCCGGGTTGTATTGGAAGACGATGAGCGGCAGGTCCGTCACCGCGGCGATGCGCTTGAAATGCTCAATGGCCATCTCCGGGCGCTGGCCGAAGGTAGTGATTCCAGAAGGAAACACCAGCAGGGCCGAGGCGCCGCCCTCATCGGCCATGCGCGCCAGGCGCTGCGCCTCCAGGCTGCCGTCGCAATAAATGCCGTTGACGATGGGAAGGCGAGCGCCCACCTCGTCCTGGGTGATGGCCAGCACCCGCTTTTGCTCCTCGAAGGTGCAGGAGCCCGCTTCGGTAGAGTGGGCGTTGATGGTGATCGCGCTGATGCCCGGCACACTGGCCACATCGCGCAGGTGCGAGCGAAAACTTGCCTCGTCGATGCTCAAGTCGTCAAAGAAAGGCAGCAAGACGGCGGGGATCACGCCGTGCGGTTTGAAGGAGTGTCGTGCGGGCATGGCAAGTCGGTGACGATGAATAAAAAGCGAAGCGGGTAGGATAAGGCATGGCCGCTGCGATGTCCGCGCGGCTTGCCCCTATTTCTTATTGAGCAAGCATGACCTCTCGCGATACGACGACTGCCGTGGTGGACGGCCTGCGCCTGGCCCGCCCTTTTCAAGTGCGCCGCCTTGGGCACTTTGGCATTAACGTGGCCTCGGTGGAGCGGGCCATGGACTTCTATGGCCGACTGCTGGGGCTGGAGATCGCCGACGAACTCGACTTTGGCCCGCGTGTGCCGGCCGAACTCAAGGCCCAGGTCGGGCCCACCGTCGGCTACTTCACCCGCCACGGCACCGACCACCATTCTTTTGTCTTATTTCCGCAAGCGGCCATGCATGCCAGCAACCCGCACTACGGCGCCCACCCCAGGCTCAACGTTAATCAGATCACCTGGCAGGTGGGCAGCCTGCGCGAGGTGGTGCAGGGCATGGGCTGGTTTGAATCACGCGGCTGCAAGATCATGCGCTCAGGCCGCGACACGCCGGGCTCGAACTGGCACATCTACCCGGCCGATCCGCAAGGCCATATCAACGAGCTCTACTACGGCATCGAGCAGGTCGGCTGGTCGGGCCATTCCAAGCCCATGGCCATGCACGGCATACGCTATATGCAGCCGCCCGAACTGCCACACCGCTCTGAATATGCCGAGGTCAACCAGGCGCTCGCCCAAGGCGTGGCCAGCGATGCGGGCTACCGGCGCCGCACGGACTGGCCTGAGACCCATGATGTGGGCGGCGTGCTGCTGGCGCGGCCCTTCAAGATCACCCGCATCGGGCCGGTGCGCCTGCTGGTTGAAGACATCGAGGCAGCGGTCGGTTTTTACCGTGACACCCTGGGCCTGGCTTTGACTGAAAGCCTCGAGATCATGGGCCAGCGCTGCTACTTCCTTCGCGCCAACACCGAGCACCATGCGCTCGCGCTCTACCCCGAGGCCCTGCGCGGCGCCCTCGGCCTGGGCCATGAGCGCAGCCTGCTCGGCTTTGGCATGCAACTGGGCAGCTATGCGCAGCTGCGCGCAGCGGTGGCGTTTTTAGGCCAAGCGGGCTACACACCCTGGCTGCTGCCACAGGCGCTTTCACCCGGGCTGGGTCACCATGTCTGGCTGCGCGACCCCGACGGCAATGCGGTGCAGCTGTATTGGGAGATGGAGCAGATCGGCTGGAGCGGTCAGCCCCGGCCGGCCGAGCAAAGGCGCCAGTGGCCCAGCGACCCGGCGGCCTGGCCCGAGGACATCGATGCGCAGACCGACAGCCTGATGGGTGAGGTCTTTCTCGGTCCCCTGGCCTGATGCCCATGAACTGCGACATCCTCATCCGCGGCGGCACCGTCTATGACGGCAGCGGCGCGCCGGGCTTTGTTGCCGATGTGGCCATTGCAGATGGCCGCATTCTGGCCATTGCCCCAGACCTCACGGTCTCGGCCGCGCGCACCATTGACGCCCGAGGGCTGGCGGTGGCGCCTGGCTTCATCGACATCAAGACTCATTCAGACTTCACGCTGCCGATCAACCCCAAGGCAGAGAGCAAGCTGCGCCAAGGGGTGACCACCGAGATCATCGGCCACTGCGGTTTTTCAGTCGCGCCCTGCCTGCCCGGCAAGGTCGAACTGCTGGCCGACTACCTCAAGCCCAGCGCGCCCTGGCTGCCGTTTCGCGAGATGGGTTTTGGCCAGTACCTCGACAGCTTCCCAGCCACCGCGGTCAATGCGGGCATGCTGGTTGGGCACAACACCTTGCGCCTGATGGTCATGGGCATGGCGCAGCGCGAACCTACCGAAGCCGAGATGCAGGCCATGGTCGATCTGCTCGACGAAGGCCTGCAGGCTGGCGCGCTCGGGCTGTCGAGCGGCCTGTTCACCTCGCCGGGCTCTTATGCGCAACCCGAAGAAATGCTGCGCCTGGTGCGCCAGCTCGAGCCCTGCCGGGGCGCTTACTTCACCCACCTGCGCGATGAATCGAACGGTGTGCTGGCAGCGCTGCAGGAGGCCATAGACATAGGCCGCGCCTGCAAAGTGCATGTGCAGGTGGTGCACTTCAAATGCTCGGGCCTGGACAACTGGGGCCAGACCGCCAACGCGCTCGAACGCATGCAAGCCGCGCGCGAGCAGGGCGTGGACATCGACTGCGACGCCTACCCCTACACGGCAG
This sequence comes from Comamonadaceae bacterium, assembly GCA_947460065.1. Lineage (GTDB taxonomy): Bacteria > Pseudomonadota > Gammaproteobacteria > Burkholderiales > Burkholderiaceae_C > Polaromonas. Next base: position 1,098 of record CANHGF010000148.1, on the reverse strand, counting down.
GCAGCAACCCGCTGAAAAATATCCTGCCCCAGTGGGTACAGGCCGGCGGTGTCGAGGCCATGCTAGCGCGCCTGGCCCTGCCCGAGACGCGCGCGCGCATCGCGCAGGACATTGAGCGCGAAGGCCTGAACAACTGGGGACGCATCGAATCCTGGGAGGCGATCCGCATCTCAATCACGCCCCACCTGCCCCAGCATGCGGGCAAGACCATTGCGGCGCTGGCGGCCGAGCGCGGCATCGCGCCGATCGATGCGCTGTGCGACTTCCTGATCGACGACCGCGGCGGCACCCGCGTGCTGGTCACCTCGATTTCGGAAGAGGACGTGCGCACCCTGCTGCGCTCGCCGCAGGCTCTGGTCGGCTCCGACGGCAATTGCGTGGCCGATTACGGCACTGTCAGCCAGGGCATGCCGCATCCCCGGTTCTACGGCACCTTCCCCCGGGTCCTGGGCCGCTATGTGCACCGCGAACGGGTCAGCAGCTTGCAGCAGGCCATCTTCAAGATGACCGGCGCGACCGCCAGAGCCCTGCGCCTGCGCGACCGCGGCCTGCTGCGCGTGGGCCTGTGCGCCGACGTGACCCTGTTCGAGCCCGACGTGTTTCTTGACCTATCAACCTACGAAGACCCGCACCGCTACCCGGCGGGCGATCGCACCACGGTGCTGGTCAACGGCGTGGTCGTGATCGACCAAGCCCACCACACCGGCGCCCTGCCCGGGCGGGTGCTGCGGCGAACGGCCGATGGCAGCGTGGGCTGAGCAGGTGATCTGAGTCCAGGCTGGCCTGGGTGGGCCATCTGAGAGCCAAGCGATCCACAGACATGGGTGGAGTCCGGGCCCCAGAAAACAGGGAGTGGGAGCCGCGCCCATCGCGGTGATGGGGCGCTAGATCAAATACAGCGCTCAATCCATAGCCCCATCGCGCCGAGGGCGGCGCTCCCACAAAAATACAAAGCCATCGCGCCGAGGGCAGCGATATCGCAAGCTCTCATCAGGCCTGGATGGGGGGGAGGGAGTGGGAACCGCGCCCTCGCGGCGATGCAGTGCTGGAGCGACAGCCGCGTCGCGCCGGGGCAGTGCTCTCACAAAGGACGCCGGG
>CANHGF010000147.1 GCA_947460065.1 Comamonadaceae bacterium | reverse complement strand
AGGTGCGCTCGTAGACCTTGCGCAGGTCCTCGCCGCGTTCGGCACCGGCCCGCACCTGGCTGTACAGGTCGCTGATGAAGTTGCGGGTCCCGGCCAGGCCGGCCTGCACCTGCTCGGGCGTTTGTAGCGTGGCGCCCCGCCCTGGCACCAGCTTGTTTGGCTGCAGCGCAGCGATGCGCTCCAGAGTCTGGGGCCAGTCGCGCAGATAGGCGTCGCCCGCATAGGGGGTGGCATCGAACTCGACCAGGTCGCCGCTAAAGAGGATTTTTTCGTCAGGCAACCAAGCCACGGTATCGCCCTTGGTGTGGCCGCGGCCGAGCTGCAGCAGCTCGACCTTGAGCGAGCCCAGCCACAGCGTCATCTTGCCAGTGAAGGTCAGGGTCGGCCAGGTCAGCCCCGGCGGCACACTCTCGACGTCGCGAAACAGGCGCGGAAAACGGCCGATCTCGCTGGCTTTGTCGAATTCGCCGCGCTCGACGATCAGATCGTAGGTGTCTTCGCTGGCGATGATGTGCTCAGGCTGGTAGGCGCTGGCGCCAAGCACCCGCACCGCGTGGTAGTGGCTCAGCAGCACGTATTTGATGGGCTTGTCGCTGACCTGCCGGATGCGCCGAATCACGTCCTGCGCCATGGTCGGCGTGGCTTGGGTGTCGATCACCATGATCGCGTCGTCGCCGACGATCACCCCGGTATTGGGGTCACCCTCGGCGGTGTAGGCATAAGCATGGTCCGAGAGCTTGTCGAAACTGACCTTCTTTTCATCGAGGTCAGCGGCCGAGGCGAAGGTTTTTGTGCTCATGGTGTTAAAAATTTGCTTTGGACAAATTCATTTGATCCTGTGATGTAATTTTCATCTTCAAGTTTACTCAGGTCAAATTAATTTCATAAGGGTAAACCATGACTTGGCATCCTTTGCACCCCTGAGAGATCACAATGCTCCGCATGTTGAACCCATCGGATGAGCAAGCCGGCACTGCGGGCGCGCGCACCTCGCGCGGCATCCAGAGTGTGGAGGTGGGTGGGCAATTGCTCAAGGCCCTGGTGCGCTCGGGCCGGCGGATGGCGCTCAAGGACTTGGCACGCGAGGCCGCCATGACGCCGGCCAAGGCCCACCCTTACCTGGTGAGCTTTGGCAAGCTCGGTCTGATCGAGCAGGACCCGGTCTCTGGCCATTACGGCCTAGGGCAGCTGGCGGTGCAGCTGGGGCTGATCAGCCTGCAGCAGGTCGATCCGGTGCGGCTGACCATCGCCGAGTTGCCGGCCCTGGCTCAGGCCCTGGGTGTGACGGTCTCGGCCGCCGTCTGGGGCGGCAGCGGCCCGATCATCGTGCGGGTGGAAGAGGGGCCGCGGGCGGTCAATGTGAGCATGCGCCACGGCATACCTGCCTCGCTGCGCCATACCGGCACCGGCAAGGTGTTTGCGGCCTACATGCCTTCCGAAGTGGTCCAGGCGGCGCTCGCCAGCCAGGGCGAGCCGCAGGCTTGGGAGGACCCCGCGTTTCACAAGGAGCTGCTGCGCATTCGCGATCTCGGCCTGAGCCAAGTCAACGAGGAGTTGATGCCCGGTATCAGTGCCATGGCCGTGCCGGTGTTCGATGGTTTTGGGCGGCTTGCGCTGGCCATCGCCGCCATGGGCCCGAGCGCCCAGCTTGATTTGTCGCCCGAGGGCTGGCAGGCCGCTACTTTGCGCGAGCTAGGGCGGCGGGTCTCACTGCGCTTAGGAGCGCCAGAGCGGGCCGCCTGAGGGCGCGGCTTGGACTCGGCATGGCCTAGCATGCTACTCAAACTCCTGCTGGTTGCCGCCTCGGTCCTGCTGTCCTCGCTGGCCGCGCGGCGCTTCGGCCATGCGGTCGGTGGCACGCTCGGCGGCCTGCCCATGATTGCCGGACCGATCGCCGGCTTTGTGTTGCTGGCAGCGCCGGTGCAGGAGGTCCGCGACATTGCCCAGGCCACTTTGGTGTGTATGCCCGCCACGGTGGCGCATCTGCTGACCTTCGCCTGGACGGCGGTTCGCGGACCCTGGTGGTTGGCCCTGCTGCTGGCCAATGCAGCCTTCTTTGCAGCGGGGCTGGCTTTGCCGCTGCTGCAGTGGCCGGCCTGGTCTTCGCCCTTGTTGGCCCTGTTGGCACTGGCCCTTGGCCAGGCCCTGATGCCGCGCTTGCATGTGCGGGCCGCGCCGGTGGCAATTTCGCCCTTGGAATTGGCTTGCCGTGTGCTTGCGGCCATGCTGGTGGCCTGGCTGATTGTGCGCAGCGCCGGGCTGGCACCGGCAGCCTGGATTGGCCTGTTGTTGGCCGTGCCCATTACGGGCAGTGTCTTGCCAGCGTTTACCTTGCCGCGTCACGGCGCGGCAGCCACGGCGGCCCTGATCCGCGGCTTTTTGCGCGGGCTGTTTGGCTTTGTGGCTTTTTTCTCGACGCTCGGGGCGATGCTGGAGCGGACTGGAGCGCTCACCGCCTATATGAGCGCCTGGGGTGCGGCGCTGCTGGTGGCCATAGGCCTGTACCTTTGGCAGGAACGCAGCGCACGCCGGGCTTGAGTACCTCAGGCGATGTGCTCCGGGTGTTCGCCCTGATGCGGGGCGCAGGCAAGCCGCCTAGGATGGCCCATTCATTTTTGAGAGTACTGCCTCATGCTCATAAAGCGCCGTCTTGCAGCCGTCTTCGCCATGGCCGCTTTTGCCGTTTTGTCCACTGCGGTGCATGCGCAAGCTTGGCCTGAGCGAGCGATACGCCTGGTGGTGCCTTTCCCCCCTGGCGGCCTGATTGACAACATGGCGCGCCTGGTGGCGCCGCGCCTGGCGCAGGAGTTAGGGCAGCCGGTGGTCATCGACAACAAGCCCGGTGCGGGCGGCAACCTCGGCGCGGCCGAGGCAGCGCGTGCCGCGCCCGACGGCTACACCTTGCTGATGGCCTCACCGCCGCTGACCATCAGCCCGGCCCTGTATGCCAAGCTGCCTTATAAGCCCGAGCAGATCGCACCGCTGGCCCTGCTGGGCCGGGTGCCCAATGTGTTGATGGTCAATCCGGCGTCGGGCATCAACAACGTGGCCGAGTTGACGGCCCAGGCCAAGGCCAGGCCGGGCCAGCTTAATTACGCATCGAACGGGCAAGGCACTTCGCTGCACCTGAGCGCAGAGCTCTACAAGAGCCAGGCTGCGGTGTTCGTCACCCACATTCCTTACCGGGGCGCCGCCGCAGGCCTGAGCGCGCTGATGGCCGGTGAGGTCCAGATGATGTTTGACAACCTGCCCTCGGCCCTCGGGCTGATTCAAGGCGGCAAGATCAAGGCGCTGGCGGTGACCACGCCACAGCGCAGTGCCGCCTTGCCCAATGTGCCCACCATGGAAGAGGCCGGCATGAAGGGCTATCAGGTGTTTGCCTGGTTTGGTCTGGCCGCGCCCGCCGGCCTGAGCGGGCCGGTCCAGCAAAAGCTGGAGCAGGCGCTGGAGCGGGTGGCGGCCCAGGCCGAAGTCAAGGCGGCGATGGCCAAGGCCGGTGCCGAGCCGGCCTGGGCCAATGCCAAGGGCCTGGCCGCCTTCATGCAGGCCGATCTGGCGCAGTGGCAGCGGGTGGCCGCCTACGCCAAGATCAGCCTGGACTGAGCTTTCAAGGGCGCGGGCCTTACTGCACCTGCAAGCGCGCGCCGCGCTCGGCCTTGGCCTTGGGCAGCGTCAAGGTCAGTACGCCGTCTTCATACTTGGCGCTTGAGCGTTCTTCGTCGACATCGCAAGGCAGGCTCAGGGTGCGCGAGAGCGCGCCGTCATAGCGCTCGCTGTGAAGCAACTTGCCCGCTGCGCCTTCAGCTTCTTTGGAGCCCAAAGTCGCGCTCAGGGTGACCACGCTGTCTTGCACATGCACATGGATGTCTTCTTTCTTCACACCGGGCAGGTCGGCGTTGATCACGATGGCCGAGCCCTCGTCCTTGACGTCCAGGCGGATCTGACCGGTCCGTGCTTGACCCTGCAGCGGCCTGACGAGGTAGCCGCTGGAATAGTCTTTGAAAAAATCGTCGAAGAGGCTCGAGCGTGCCATCAGTGCGTTCATGTCTGACTCCTGGTTGAAGCGGTCGACGGGCCGGCCGCATGGCCTGCACTTAGGTACGCTGCGGCCAGATTCAAGAGCCTGGGCAGGCGCGCGCTCAGGAGCTCGAGAAGAGGTCGCCCGAGCGGCCCCGTGCACTTTGCTCTGCTGCTACGGCCTGCGGCGCCGTGCTGACCAGATCTTCGGGCGGCTGCGTTGCCAGGAATGACGAGGATTGGGCCGCATCGGCCTGTAGCCAAGCCTGGTATTGCTCGGGCGGCAGCACAACGATCATGCGCTTTTCTTCGTCGGCTTTGTGGAACTGCCGCATGAAGGGATGGTCATCGGCATTGACGGTCAGCAGGGTGAAGCTGTGCAGCGCCTGGCCCTGCGGGTCATGCCAGAGCGCCCATAGTCCGGCGGCGCCCAGGGGCCTGTCGTCGGCGCGGGCAATGCGGGCGGGCACGGCCTTGCCGCTGCGCCAGTCGGGCTCGAAAAAGCTTTCCATCGGAACAATGCAATGGCGCGCTGCCCGCCAAGCGTCGCGGAAGCTCGGTTTTTCGGCCACCGTCTCGCTGCGCGCGTTATACGTCTGGCGCGCGATCTTCGCGTCTTTGGCCCAGTGGGGAATCAGCCCAAAGCAACCCAGGCGCACCTGCAAGCCTTCATCGCCACCTTGGACGATGAAGCTGCTGAGATAGCCCGGCCAGATGTCGCGCCGCAGCGCGTCAGTCGGCGGCTCGACGCCAAAGTACTGGCGCAGCCGTGCGGGCTGGTGAACGGTTTCGTAGTGGGCGCACATGGCGGCACTATAGGCAATTGCGGTGGGCCGCGTTGCTCAAACTGCAGCAGCCTCCGGCGGCCTGTAAGACGTGCAGGCCTGGATGCAAGCATCGGGGAGCGCGTCCTCGCGGGCTCAGGGGCCGGGCCTCATGCTGCGGGCATACACAGAAATCGGCCCGGCCCCTGAGCCCACGAGGACGCTGGAAGAGCGGCTACGGATCCTGGCATCAATGCCGCCGCAGCGCAGTACGCGAGTGGGGTATGCCCGGTCGGCGATTTCTGTGTACCCGCAGCATGAGCCGGCCGGGCATGCCTGACTCGCGTGGGCCACGGTGCTCAAACTGCAGCGGCGCCTGGCGGTCTCCATGCAGCGCTGATCTCGATGCAAGCACTGCAGTGGCTCGCGCCGCACACGGACTCGCAGCCAGCGCTGTCACCTCGGCGCCAGGTCTCGGGTAAACCCGGTTCGGCGTCAAATCTGGTCCGACCACAATAAATGGTCAGACCATACTTTGAAATCTTTGCATCGCCCATGAGCGCCGTCCTCGTTGAAGAACTGCTGCAGCGACTGATCACTGGCGTGCTGGTGGGCAGCATGTATGGCTTGCTGTGCACCGGCCTGGGCATGATCTTTGGGGTGATCCGCGTTATCAATTTCGCACAGGGCGAATTCATGATGCTGGGCATGTATGCCACCTCCATCGTGGGCGCCATGCTCGCCACCATGCTGACAGTGGGCCCGGCCGCTGGCGCATACATGGCCATCGTGGTGGCTGCAGCTGTTCTGGCTTTGCTCGGTTGGGTACTGCAGCGCTTTGTGATTTCGCACATCAGCGGCTCGCGGGCGGTGGGCTCTGACAGCGAAGGCCATTTCGCGCAGTTGATTCTGACCTTGGGCTTGAGCCTGGTGATATCGAACCTGGCCCTGATTGTTTTTGGCTCGAGCGCCATGACGGTGCAGTCGCCCCTGGCCTCGACATCCTGGACGCTGGGGCCTTTCGGAGCAGAGGCGATCACCGTCTTTATCAACAAGGCGCGTGCCATCGGCTGTGTGGGCGCAGTGCTGGCCAGCCTTGCGCTCTACCTGTTTGTGCAAAAGACCCGCGCCGGCACTTCGATGCGCGCCGCCGCCGACAACCCGACGGCCGCCACCATTGTGGGCATTGATGTGGAGGGCGCGTATGCGCGGGCCTTCGCCATTGGCAGTGCCGCCACCGCGCTTGCTGGCGGCCTGATCGCGATGTACTACCCCTTTCACCCTTACATCGGTTTTGAGTTCGTGATCATCATGTATGCCGGTGTGGTGCTCGGCGGCATGGGCAGCATGCTGGGTGCCTTCTGGGGCGGCTTCACCATGGGTCTGGTGCAGCAGCTATCGACCTACTTCCTGCCCTTCCAATTGCAAAACGCCACCATCTTCCTGCTGTTTTTAGGCGTGGTGCTGCTGCGGCCCCAGGGCCTGTTCGGCCGTAGCGCGGAGCGTGCCTGATGCTCAGATCGCCTCTGCACGGACCGGCTTTACCCGCTATCGGGCTGATCGCACTGGCGATGGCCGCAGGCGCGGCGCTGATCCGCGACCCGTATTACCAACTGATCCTGAGCACTGTTCCCATCTGGGCGCTGGTGGCGCTGACTTGGAATCTTTTTTCCGGTTACTCGGGGCTGATTTCATTT
>CANHGF010000146.1 GCA_947460065.1 Comamonadaceae bacterium | reverse complement strand
GCACCAGGGCCATCGGCGACAAGGCCGAGCCCAGCAGAGCCAGGGGCTTGTCAATCACCGCAGGAATGCCCCAACCGGTCTGGGCATAGAGCAGACCCAGCAAAATCGGCAGCGGCACCGGGTGCAGCAGCGAAGACCTGAAGGACTGCAAAACGATGCGCAGCATGGAAGTGGGCACACCTGTGCTGCTGCTCTGCCGCGCTGCGTCGCGGCGTACCGCCACTTCCAGCACCACGGTAGCCAGGGTCAGCAGCACCAGAGCGTGAATCGACACCAGCGTGAGCAAGGTGACCAAGCCCTGGCTGCCAAACAGCAGGTTGATCAGGGCAATGCCGATCATCACCGTATTGGAAAAAGTGCCCGCCAAAGCCAGCACCGCCGATCGGCGGCTAAAGCCCTGACTGAGCAAGATGCCCGCAAACAGGATCACCGCCGCGATAAAGTAGGCCGCAACCGGCGCAAAGTCCAGTTGCTCCACATGGACCGCGCTCATGGTTCGAAACAGCAAGGCGGGCGAGAGCAGGTAAAAAATCAGCTGCGTCAGGTCCTTGACCGCGCCCTGCGCCAGCCAGCCCCAACGGCCGGCCAGGTAACCCGAGGCAATCAGCAGCACCACCGGTGCCAGGGAATCGAAGACCAGCCCATTCATGGGCGGCGATCTTAGCTGCCAAAGAATCAGGCCGGCGCCAACTCGCGTTTTTGCGCCGCCTCGGCGTAGACCTCAAGCACTTCGGGGCATGCCCGCTCCTGAATCAGAGCGTCCTGCAGCCAAAGGCCAACGCCCATGCTGTCATTGACGGTGCGCAGTTGTTGGTAAGCAGCTTCGGCCTGCGGGCTGGCACGGCGCAAGAAATTGAGCCACTGCTTGAGCCGGCCGGCACGCGCCCTGGGCTCAATGCGCTCACACACGCGTCGCCAAAAGATATCAATGTAAGGCAGCAAGGCTGGCCAATCGAGCAAGCCAGGCCGCGCCGGGCCCAGCGCAGGATCGGGCCAGTCCAGGGTTTGCCTGAGCCGCCAGGCCAGGGCCGGATCAACAACCGCACCACGCCCCAGCATCAGCGCGCTGGCGCCCGATTCGCGCAGACACCGGTCGGCATCAAGGACCGACCAGATCTCGCCATTGGCCACCACCGGGATGGTCACTGCCGCCCGCACATCGGCCACCCGGGGCCAATAGGCCGGGGGGCGATAAGCATCCAGCTTGGTGCGGGCATGCACCACCAACTCTGCAGCGCCACCGGCCTCGATGGCCTGCGCGCAGGCTTCGGCCAAGCGGTCATGCTCAAAACCCAAACGCATCTTGGCCGATACCGGCACCGCAGCCGGCACCGCAGCGCGGACAGCAGAAACGATGCGGTAGAGCTGCTCGGGGTCTTTGAGCAGCACGGAGCCACCGCCGTGCCGATTGACCACCTTGGCCGGGCAACCAAAGTTCAGATCCACCCCGCGAGAGCCCAGCTCGGCCAAGCGGGCGGCGTTGTCGGCCATGCAAGTCGGATCCGAGCCCAATAACTGACCGCGCACAGGCACGCCCGCTTCAGTGAGGCTGCCTTGCAACAGCTCCGGCATGACCCGTTCAAACACCCGGGCAGGCAGCAGCTGGTCGGTGATGCGAATGAATTCCGAGACGCAGCGGTCGAAGCCGCCGATGCGGGTGAGCACATCGCGCAGCACAAAATCAAGCAGCCCCTCCATCGGGGCCAGCAGCACCTGGCGCTGCGCAGAACTCATGCCCAGCAAGACCGGCGCTGGCGCATCACTGCAACTCGCGCCGCAAGCGGATTTCCTCGATCTTGGTCGAGCCCGCCTGGACCGTCTTGAGAGTGTTCATCTCGCGCTTGAAGCCGGCATGCTCGAAAAAACGCAAGGCCCGCTCGTCGCGCACCGGCACCCACACCGTCACCCGGGAACAGCCCTCTTCCTTCAGGCCGTCGTTGGCCGCATCCCACAAGGCGGTGCCCAAGCCCTGCTGCCAGTGGTCGGGCAGGACGCACAGGGCCCAAATTTCACCGGTGGTCGAGGGCGTACCTTTATCGCGCGAGCGGTCAAAGCCGACAAAACCGATCATGGCCTCGCCCTCGATGGCGACCTGCACCTGTGGCTCGCTGTATTCAATCGCCTCGCGCCAGTAGACCTGAAGCTCGTCCAGAGAGGGACCGCTGAGTTGGTCCAGGCCGAAGACATCGCGGTGTATGGCCTGAGTCACTGCCGCATGCACGCGGGCGATGGCTTTAGCGTCCCGCACAGTGGCGGGCCTGACGGTTTGGGTAGACATTCGAAGAGGATTTTCCATAGACAAAGCCCAGTATTGTCGTCGCAGATGAGATCTCGCCGTCGTCGGCGAGGCCAAAGCCAGTGTGCGCGTCAGCCCGCTGACAGCGGCATCGGTTAAATTCCCGCCTGCATGTCACGCAACGCCCACGGTCCGAGCGCCACGCCGCTCATCCATCAGCTTTGGCTACAGCCGCAGGCACAACCGATTGCGGCACCGGCCGATCAGAGCCTGCTGCGCTCGGCGCAGGCCGCCGGCATCGAACTGCTGTCGTCCTGCCGCAATGGCACTTGCCGTGCCTGCCTGCGCCGCCTCATCAGCGGGCGCATCAGCTACCGCATCGAGTGGCCAGGACTGAGTGCGCAAGAAAAAGCCGAAGGCTACATCCTGCCCTGCGTGGCCCATCCGGATAGTGACCTGGTGCTGGCAGCGCAGGACTGACGCCATGTTGAGCTGCTTGCGCCTGATCCTTTTCACCGCCCTGCTCAGCCCACTGTTAGCTGCAGCCCAGGGCACCGCACCGGCGCCTTTTGAAGACAGCATGGCCCAGCGCAGCCTGGCCTGCACCCATTGCCACGGTGTGCAGGGCCGGGCCGGACCCGACGGTTACTACCCTCGCATCGCCGGCAAGCCGGCCGGCTACCTCTACAACCAGCTGCTCAATTTCAAGGAAGGCCGGCGCCATTACGGCGCCATGACCCAGCTGCTCGACCCACTGAGCGAGCGCTACCTGTTGGAGATCGCCCAGCATTTTGCGGCCCTTCAAGCGCCCTACCCGCCCCCGCTGGCCACACGCGCCTCGCCAGCCCTGCTCGAACGCGGCCGCCAGTTGGCGCTGCAAGGTGATGCAGCGCGGCAGTTGCCGGCCTGTACCCAGTGCCACGGCCAGCGGCTGACCGGCGTGCTGCCTCAGGTGCCGGGGCTGCTGGGCTTGCCGCGCGACTACCTCAATGCCCAGCTGGGTGCCTGGCGCAACGGCAAGCGCCGCGCCCACGCGCCCGATTGCATGGCCAGCATCGCCAAGGGCTTGGCCGATCAAGACATCGAAGCCATCTCCAGCTATCTGGCAGCCCAGCCCATGCCGGCCGACAGCACTCCGCTGGACAAACGGGCCGCTGGGCCCGCACAAGCTGCCAACACAGCGGCTCAAGAATGCGGCGGCACTGCAGTGGCTGCCGGCACGCGATGAGCAAGCAGCCCCATCAGGCTAAGCTCAAGGCCGCACTGCTGGGCCTGGCCTTGGTCCTGGCGACCCTGCTCTGGCTTGAACTGCGCGAACAGAGCCCCACTGCAGAAAGAGCAGCCTCGTCCGCCCCTGCGGGCCAGGATTTGATCGAGCGCGGCGCCTATCTCGCCCGCGCCGGCAACTGCATGGCCTGCCATACCGAGCGCGGCGGCGCGCCCTATGCGGGCGGGCGCGGCATAGCCACCCCCTTTGGCACCGTTTATGCGGGCAACCTCACGCCCGATACGAGCACCGGCATCGGCGCCTGGAGCGCCGAAGACTTCTGGCAGGCCCTGCGCCAGGGGCGCTCGCGCGATGGCCGCCTGCTCTACCCGGCCTTTCCCTATGCCAACTACAGCCGCCTGCAGCGCGAAGACGCCGATGCCATCTACGCCTTCCTTCGCAGCCAGGCGCCGGTGGCGCGGGCCAACACAGCGCATGAGCTGCGCTGGCCCTTCAACACCCAGTGGGCGCTGGCGGCCTGGCGCACGCTTTACTTCAAACCCGAAACCTTTGAGCCGCAGGCCCACCAGAGCCCGGCCTACAACCGCGGCGCCTATCTGGTACAGGGCCTGGGCCACTGCTCGGCCTGCCACGCCGCGCGCAATGCCCTCGGCGCGAGCAATCCTCTGGACCTGGCCGGCGGCCTGATCCCGATGCAAAACTGGTACGCGCCCTCGCTCACCGATGCCCGCCAGGCCGGCCTGATGGACTGGCCCCTGGCCGACATCGTGGCCCTGATGCAAACCGGGGTTTCGCCGCGCGGCTCGGTGCAAGGGCCGATGGCCGAGGTGGTGCTGCACAGCACCCAGCACCTGAGCCAGGCCGACCTGCAAGCCATGGCCACCTACCTCAAAGCCCTGCCGGCCAGCCCCCGCCCGCCGCCGCCGGCCCGCCTGGCCCAGCCTAATATGGCCGGCGCTGCGCTGTATGACAAGCATTGCGTCCAATGCCACGGCGTTCAGGGCCAAGGCGTGAGCAATGCCTATCCCGCGCTGGCCGGCAACCGGGCGGTCACCATGGATTCGACGGTCAACCTTGTGCAGATGGTGCTGCATGGCGGCTACCCGCCGGCCACCGCCGGCAATCCCCGGCCTTACGGCATGCCGCCTTACTGGGTAGACCTGAGCGAGCGAGACATCGCCGATCTGCTCAACCACCTGCGCAGCAGCTGGGGCCACCAGGCCGGCGCGGTCAGCGCGGTCGATGTGCAGGCGGCGCGCAGCCGCCGCTAGGCGCAGCTCACGCAGGCTCAGTGACTCATGCGGTCACGCTGAGACAGCGCAGGAAACAGGCGCAGCCAAGCGGCTGCCACCAACAATGTGCCAACGCCCCCCATCACCACCGAGCCGACCGGGCCAAACCACTCAGCAGTCGCCCCCGATTCGAACTCTCCGAGTTGGTTGGAGGCGCCAATGAAAATCGAATTGACCGCACTGACCCTGCCGCGCATGTGGTCCGGGGTCTCCAGCTGAATCAGCGTCATGCGTATGACCACGCTGACCATGTCGGCCGCGCCGGAGATGGCCAGCACAAACAGCGAGAGCAGGAAATGGGTGGACAGGCCAAACACCAGCATGCACAGCCCGTAGATCGCCACCGCTGCCATGAGCTTGTGACCCACCCGGCTGTCCATGGACCAACGCGTCAAGGCCAAAGACATCAGCAGGGCGCCCACAGCCGGCGCTGCGCGCAGCAGGCCCAGGCCCCAGGGGCCGACCTGCAAAATATCCTTGGCAAAAATCGGCAGCAAGGCCGTGGCCCCGCCCAGCAAAACCGCAAACAAATCCAGCGACACCGCGCCCAACAGCAGCTTGCTGCGCCACACAAACGTCAGCCCGGCCAGTACGCTGTCCAGGGTGACCGGCTCGTGCGCCGGCGGCACATGCCGGTAGCGCAAGGTCAGCGCCAGCAGCGAGGCCAGCAGCAGCAAAGCCAGGCACAGGCCGTAGACCGCCACAGCGCCGGCGATAAACACCAGACCGCCCAAGGCCGGCCCGCCGATCACCGCCACCTCGGTGCCGGCCGAGTTGAAGGCGGTGGCGCGCGGCAGCATCGCCTGCGGCACCAGCAGCGGGGCCAGCGCCTGCTGAGCCGGCATCTGAAATGCACGCGCCAAACCCAGCAGAAGCGAGATACCCAGCAACAGCTCACGCGAAAGCCATTGCCCATCCTGCCCCCAGCCCGAGGAGGCTGCCACCAACACCAGCGCGGCCACCGCCTGCGCCAACAGGCACAGGGCGATGATGCGGCCGCGGTGCAAGCGGTCGGCCGCATGGCCCGCAACCAGGGTGAACAACAAGGCGGGAGCGAACTGGTACAGGCCCACCAGGCCCAGATCCCAGGCGCTGTTGGTCAGCTCGTACATTTGCCAGCCCACCGCCACCATCAGCATCTGCTGGGCGGCGGTGCTCGACAGACGGGCAAACCACATGCGCATGTAGTCGCCAATGCGGAAAAGGTCGCGCAAGCTGTGGGTGTCAGACATGGGGCGCAACTGTAACCCCACAAAGGCAGAGCGAGGCGACCCCGGGCAGCGGCTGCCGATAATCCCAGGCCATGACCGAGCCCCACAGCGCAACGGCCCCCGGCCTGATCCACCTGGATGAGGACCTGCTGGTGCTCGAAAAACCCGCAGGCATGCTGTCGGTACCCGGCCGCGGCCCCGACAAGCAAGACTGCCTGAGCCGCTGGGCGCAGACCCAGGTGCCCGGCGCCCTGGTGGTGCACAGGCTGGACATGGCCACCTCGGGCCTGATGCTGATGGCCCGGCATGCGCTCAGCCAGCGCCTGCTCGGCCAGGCCTTCGAGCAGCGCGCCATCGGCAAGCAGTACACCGCGGTGGTGCATGGCCTGATGAAGGCCGACGGTGATTGGCAGCTGATCGACCTGCCGCTGGCCGCCGACTGGCCGCGCCGACCGCTGCAAAAGGTCGATGCCGTGCACGGCAAGCCCAGCCAGACCCGCTGGCAGGTGCTGACCCATGCTGCGAACCAGACCCGGGTGCTGCTCGAGCCGCTGAGCGGGCGCTCGCACCAGCTGCGGGTCCATCT
>CANHGF010000145.1 GCA_947460065.1 Comamonadaceae bacterium | reverse complement strand
TGTCGAGCATGTGCTCGATGAGGCCGGCAAGACCGTCGGGGTGCGCCTGAAGAACGAGGCCGACAGTGGTGACGGCCGATTGCCCGTGGGCACGCCGATTGACTACGAAGGCGTGGGCACCATGTCCAAGTCCAAGAACAATGGCGTGGACCCGCAGGACCTGATCGAAAAATACGGCGCCGACACCGCGCGCCTCTACACCATGTTCACCGCGCCGCCCGAGGCCACGCTGGAGTGGAACGACGGCGCGGTCGAGGGCAGCTACCGTTTCTTGCGCCGCGTGTGGAACTTTGCCGTCAAACACGAGGTCGGCCTCAAGGCAGCTTGTGCGGGTGATTTAAGCCAAGCCAAGCTGCGCAAAGAAGCGCTCGACCTGCGCCGCGAGCTGCATTTGGTGCTCAAACAAGTCAGCTACGACTACGAGCGCATGCAGTACAACACCGTGGTCTCGGGCTGCATGAAGTTGCTCAACGCCCTCGAAGGCTTCAAGACCGATGCCAGCGAAGGCGACTGCGCCGTGCTGTGCGAAGGTGTGTCTTTGTTGCTGCGCTTGCTCTATCCCACCTGCCCCCACATCAGCGCCAAGCTGTGGAGCGAGCTGGGCTACGCCGCCCGCTCAGGCGATTTGCTCGATGCGCCCTGGCCTCAGGTTGATGCATCGGCCTTGGTGCAAGACGAGATCGAGTTGGTGCTGCAGATCAACGGCAAGCTGCGCGGCGCCCTGACCGTGCCGGCTGGCGCCGACAAGGCGCAGATCGAGGCTGCTGCCCTGGCCAGCGAGGCTTTCATCAAGCAGGCCGCAGGCGCGGCGCCGAAAAAGATCGTGGTCGTGCCAGGCCGGCTGGTCAACCTGGTGATCTGAGCGCCATGCAGCGCCGCATGCTCGTCCTGTCCGGCCCGCTGGCGCTGCTGGTCGGCTGCGGCTTTGCCTTGCGGCAGGCGCCCAATTTCGCGTTTCGAAGCATCTATTTGCAGATGCCCGAGGGCTCAAGCCTGGGCCCACAGCTCACCCGCGCGCTGCAGTTCAATCCCGAACTGCGGGTGCTGACGGCTGCAGCGCAGCGCGCTGGCGCCGATGTGATTTTGGACCTGCGCTCCGAGCAGCGCGAGAAGGTGGTGGCCGGCCTGAACGCCGCGGGTCAGGTGCGTGAATTCGTGCTGCGTCTGCGTCTGCGCTTTCGGCTCATCACCCCTGCCGGCCGCGAGCTGATTCCCGAGACCGAATTGCTGCTGCAGCGCGAAATCGGCTTTGCCGAAACAGCGGCCTTGGCAAAGGAAGAGGAAGAGGTACTGCTCTACCGCGATATGCGCAGCGACATGGTGCAGCAATTGATGCGCCGCCTGGCCGCCGTCACCAGCCTGAGTGCCGGTGCCATGCCGCCCGAGCGCTGAGCGCCCTTTACCTACCCCTTCACCTACCCCTTTCCCTACAATCGCGCTCATGCAACTGGCCCCCGCCCAACTGAGTGCCCATCTCGAACGCGGGCTGCGCAGTCTCTATGTCCTCCATGGCGACGAGCCGCTGCTGCAACAGGAGGCGGCCGACGCCATACGTAAGGCCGCCCGTGCCCAGGGCTATACCGAGCGCAGCGTACATACCGTGCTGGGTGCCCATTTCGACTGGAGCGCGGTGCTGGCCGCCTGTTGCGCCATGAGCTTGTTTGCCGACCGCCAGATGCTCGAAGTGCGCATCCCCAGCGGCAAGCCCGGCAAGGACGGCGGCGCTGCCTTGGTCGAGCTGACCGAGGCGCTGCAAGGCCAGGATGCCACGCTGGCACTGGTGCTGCTGCCCAAGCTGGACAAGGCCACCCGTACAGGAGCCTGGTTTTCAGCCCTGGAGGGCGGCGGGGTGTGCCTGCAGATCGAGGCCATTGAGCGCTCAGCGCTGCCGCAATGGATCGCCCAGCGCCTGGCCCAGCAGGGTCAGCGGGTGGCTTCGGGCGACGAGGGTCAGCATGCGCTGAGCTTTTTTGCCGACCGGGTCGAAGGCAATTTGCTGGCGGCGCACCAGGAGATTCAAAAGCTGGGCCTGCTCTACCCGGCCGGCCCCCTGAGCCTGGCGCAGATCGAGGCGGCGGTGCTCAACGTGGCCCGCTACGACGTTTTTAAATTGTCCGAGGCGGTGCTGGCTGGTCAGGCGCTGCGGGTGCAGCGCATGATCGATGGTCTGCGGGCCGAAGGTGAGTCGGAGGTGCTGGTGCACTGGGCGCTGGCTGAAGACATACGCAGCCTCAAGCGGGTCAAAGACGCCATCGCTGATGGCCGACCGTTGCCGATGGCGCTGCGCGAAAACCGGGTCTGGGGCATGAAGGAGCGCCTGTTTGAACGCGTGCTGCCGCACCTCAGTGCCAGCGCCCTGGCCCAGCTGCTGGAGGCAGCGCACAAGGTCGATGGCATTGCCAAGGGCCTGCGCCAGCCCGACTGGCCCTTGGATGCCTGGCAGGCTCTGCACCGTCTGGCCATGCAGCTGTGCCAGCAATGCGCCCAGGGCGGCCGCGGTACTGCCCGCGCCCATCGGCCAGCATGAGTGCTTGGCCTTGGTGGCAAGCCGGGCAGCGGCTGGCCATTCTCAGTGCCTTGGTCGACGAGCAGCGCGGCCTGATCGACCACCTGGAGCAGCCCGAGCGCATTGAACACGCAGGCCGCATCTTCTGGCTCGGCCGCCTGCACGGTCTGCCGGTGGTGCTCACCGTCTCACGCATCGGCAAGGTTTCGGCGGCCATGACGGCGGCCACGCTGATCGAGCGCTTTGATGCGGGCGCCATTGTCTTTACCGGCGTGGCAGGCGCGCTGGCCGATCAGGTGCAGGTCGGCGACGTGGTGGTGGCGCAGGATTTTTTGCAGCACGACCTCGACGTCTCGCCGCTCTTTCCCCGCTACGAGGTGCCCGCCTATGGCCGTGCCCGTTTCGTTTGCCACGAGGACTTGAGCGCCGCCTTGCGGCAGGCGGCGCAGCAGGCGCTGGCCGGCGAGTTTGCGCAGGCCAGCGTGCATCAGGGCCTGATCGTCAGCGGGGATCGCTTTGTCAGCGGCGCGTGCGAAGTCGGGGCGCTGCGCCAGCGCCTGCAGCAGGCCGGCCATGCAGCGCTGGCGGTCGAGATGGAGGGCGCGGCAGTGGCCCAGGTCTGCGCCGACCATGGGCTTCCTTATGCCGCCATGCGCACCGTCTCTGACCGGGCTGACGACAGTGCCCACCGCGACTTTGCCGAGTTCGTGACCCAGGTGGCCAGCCGCTATGCGCAGGCCATCGTCAGCCGCCTGCTGATTGGCCTGGGCGATCCGGCCCGCAATCGGCGCTGATCAGAGCGCTCAGGCGGCCAGTGCCGCCTCGATGTCGTTGGCCAGCGCTTCGGGCTTGTCCATCGAGCCATAGCGCTTGATCACCTGCCCGTCCTTGCCGATCAGGAACTTGGTGAAATTCCATTTGATCGCCTGCGTGCCCAGGATGCCGGGGGCGCTGCGGGTCAGCCACTGAAACAGCGGATGCGCGCCCGCGCCATTGACCTCGACCTTGGCCATCATCGGAAAGCTCACGCCGTAGTTCTTTTGGCAAAAACTCAGGATCTCTCCCTCGGGCTTGGGGTCCTGACCGCCGAACTGGTTGCAGGGAAAACCAATCACGCTCACACCTTTTTGGCCGTAGCGCTCGTGCAGTTGCTGCAGCCCGGCAAACTGCGGCGTGAAGCCACAGGCGCTGGCGGTATTGACCACCAACACCACCTGACCCTTGAGGCTGCTCAGCGCCAATTCCTGCCCGTCGATCTGGCGGGCGCTGAAGTCGTATATCGTGCTCATGGGGGTCTCCTGGATCGAAGGTGATTGCATTGTGCCGCTGCAGGTAAATGCCTGGCCGCAGCCCAGCCAAAAGCCCTGCCCAAGGGCTCAGGCACTGCCAGGCTTACTGGGCTGCAACGCTGCCAGCAGGGCGGCCACGATGATGAGAGCACCGCCAATCAGGGTGCGGGCGTCGATCTGGGCGGCGCCCAGCCAGGCCGAGGAGAGGCTGGCAAACAGGATCTCGGTCAGCATGACCAGGGCTGTCGTGCCAGCGGCCAGCCGTGCCGCGCCGTATTGCAGCGCCAGATTGCTCACCAAAAAGGCCAGGCACAGGCCGACCGCGATGGGCCAGCCGCCGGGCCCCATTGCGGGCGGGCTGACGAGGCCCAGCCCCATGCCCAGGGCCGCCGCCGCTGAGGCCAGTACCGCGCCGCCGCCGAACATGGCCAGCATGCGGCCCTCGCTGGGCGTGCCTCCCAGCCGGCGCAGCAAGATATTGGTCAGTGCAAACGACAGCCCGCCGGCCACCGCCAGCCAGTCCGAGCTGCTGCTGGGCACGGGCCAGGGGGAGTCGGGCGATTTGAGCACCACCACCACCCCCGCCAGGGCCAGCAGTAGGCGCAGTAGCGCCGCCCGGGAGGGCCGCTCGCCCAGTAGCGGCCAGGCCAGCAGGATGGACCAGGCCGGCATCAGGTAAAACAGCAGCACCACGCGCACTACATCACCGACGCTGACGGCCCAGTTAAAGCCCACATTGGTCATGCCGGCCGCAGCCAGCAGCAGCCACAGCCCGGGATGGCGAAACAGTTCTCGCCAGGCCAGGG
This sequence comes from Comamonadaceae bacterium, assembly GCA_947460065.1. Lineage (GTDB taxonomy): Bacteria > Pseudomonadota > Gammaproteobacteria > Burkholderiales > Burkholderiaceae_C > Polaromonas. The sequence continues at coordinate 1,954 of CANHGF010000145.1, read as the reverse complement.
GCCGCCAGGCTAGAACGCACACCACCGCCGCCGCATAGACCAGCGCGGTCGACCACAGCGGATGCAGGCCCCGGTCCTGCAACTGCCGAAACGGCCACCAGGACAGGCCCCAGACCAGCGCATTGATCACCAGGCAGCCCACCGCCAGCAGCGGCGTGCCGCCGGCTAGCGCAGAGCTCGCGCGCGTGCTGGAGGGGGTGTCTTGAGGTGCCGTCATGGCCAGAAGGGGTGGGGGGCCAGAGCCCCAGTGTGGCCTGTGCTCACCGCCGGCTCAGTGCGACTTGTCGCTGCGGGCTATCGCCAGCAGCGCCTGCACTTCGTCGGCGTGATGAATCAGATTGCTGCGGTGCCAGCGCTGGATGACCCACATGAAGCCGGCCACCACCACGCCAAAGGCGCTGATTGCGCCAAAGGCCGACAGGCCCATGCCGGTCGATAGCGCATAAAACGCGCCCAGCACCAGGATGCAGGCCTGCTCATTGAAGTTCTGTACCGCGATCGAGCGGCCGGCGCCCATCAGGTTATGGCCGCGGTGCTGCAGCAGGGCGTTCATCGGCACCACCAGAAAACCGCCGAGGCCGCCCAGTAGGATCAGGAAGGGCGCGGCCACCCAGACGTTGTCTATGAAGTTCATCAGGATCACCAGCAAACCCATGCCTATGCCCAGCGGCATCAGGCTGGTGGCCTGGTCCAGACGGGTGCGCACCGAAGCAACCACCGCGCCCACCGCCGTACCGATGGCCACCACACCCACCAGTGACGATGCTTGTGTGGTGCCGTAGCCCAAGGCTGCCGCGGCCCAAGCCAGCACGATATAGCGCAGATTGCCCGAGACGCCCCAAAACAAAGTGGTGGTAGCCAGTGAGATTTGGCCCAGCTTGTCGCGCCACAGCGCGGTGTTGCATTGCCAAAAATCGGGCAGCAGTTGCAGGTAATTTCTGGGCATGGGGCGCATTTCCACACCGGTTTTGGGAATGCGAGTGTTAAACCACGCAGCCAGGGCGTAGACCGCAATCAGCGTCACCAGCGCCGCCTCGGGCGGCGTGTCAATGCCGGTGTCTAAAGCCGGCAGGTCAAAGCCCAGCAGTGCGCCCGAGATGTTGGGCCCCACCAGCTGGCCGCCCAGCAGCACGCCCAAAATAATGGAGGCGATTGTCAGGCCCTCGATCCAGCCATTGGCTTTGACCAGCTGCGAGGCCGGCAGCAGTTCGGTCAGAATGCCGTATTTGGCCGGCGAATAGGCCGCCGCCCCCAGGCCCACCACCGCGTAGGCCAGCAGCGGGTGGGCAGAAAACAACATGGCCAGGCAGCCAACGACCTTGATCGCATTGCTGCTGAACATCACGCGTCCCTTGGGACGGGCGTCGGCATAGGCGCCGACGAAAGGCGCCAGGATCACATAAAACAAAGCGAACATCGGCACCAGCGCAGCGGGCTGCCACTTCGGCGCATCGGCTGCGCGCAGCAGTTCGACCGCGACGACGAACAGCGCGTTGTCAGCCAGCGAGCTGAAAAACTGCGCTGCCATGATGGTGTAGAAGCCGCGATTCATGGGGGGGTGGTGAGCAGGGCCTGGCGTCGAGTGCCGGCTTTTGGGGCCGAAGCCGGATTTTGGGATTGCAAAAAAATGGGCCCGAGATGAAAGTTCTCGGTTTATAGCATGGGCGCAGGTGCCAAAATCCGGACTTCGCCCCTTTTGCCAGCCCGGGCTTTCCATGGCAAATGCCGCTGCCGCCAGGCCAGCTTGCCGGGCGGCCGTTTTCCCTAATCGCCCAAAGTCATGCCTCGCCCGATTCTGGCCACCATAGACCGCCGACACCTGCGCCACAACCTGGCACGGTTGCGCCAGTTCACTGGCGATGCCAAGGTGTGGGCGGTGGTCAAGGCCGACGCCTATGGCCACGGCATTGAGCGGGTGTTCGAGGCCCTGCGCAGCACCGAAGGCTTCGCCCTG